>PKWT01000507.1 GCA_003132125.1 Micrococcales bacterium
CCTTGGGCCATGCCGCCGGTGATCAGTTGCTCGTCGCTGTGGCGTTGCGCATTAGTGCCGAGCTGCGGGCGGGCGACACCGCCGCTCGCGTGGGAGGAGATGAGTTCGTCGTCCTCCTCGACGAAATCGCCACGACGGAGGCAGCACTGGTCACTGCGCACCGACTCAGCGAGACGCTCCGAGCACCGTACGAGATCGGGACTGATCGGCTGATCGTGATGGCCAGCATCGGCGTCACCGTCGGCCCGGAGAGCCGCGGGACCGCCGATGCGGTGGTCGCCGCGGCCGACGCCGCGATGTACGACGCGAAGCGACGCGGCCGGGGACGATGCGTGCTCTACAGCTGTGATCGCGACGGCCAGGCGCGGTTTGTCACTGCCGGGGATGACGACCGCGCCGACTCGGGCGAGAGCGGTCGCCGAGCCTTTTCTGGCTGACTTCTGCTCAACTGGCGGGCCAGCTCAAGAGGAAGCCACGGAGGCATCTACCAAGCGGCGGGCTCGTAGTCCTTGACGAAGCAGCCGTGGATGTCCTTGCCCAGCTCACCCTGCACGATCGGGTCGTAGACGCGCGCCGCGCCGTCAACGAGATCGAGGGGGGCATGGAAGCCCTCCTGTGCCAGGCGCATCTTGGTCGGGTGAGGGCGTTCGTCGGTGATCCAGCCGGTGTCGACCGCAGTCATCAGGATGGCGTCAGTCTCGAGCATCTCCTGTGCGCTGGTTCGCGTGAGCATGTTGAGCGCCGCCTTGGCCATGTTGGTGTGCGGATGGCCGGGGCCCTTGTAGCTGCGGCTGAACTGCCCCTCCATCGCCGAGACGTTGACGATGTACTTGCGCCGAGCCGCGGAAGACGCCATCGAGGGACGCAGACGACTGATCAGGATGAAGGGGGCTGTGGAGTTGCAGAGCTGAACCTCGAGCAGCTCCAGCGCATCCACCTCTTGCACATGCTGGGTCCAGCTGTTCACGTCATGTAGGTCGGGCACCAATCCGCCGGCGTCGATCGCGGTGCCGGCCTGCACTCTGGCCGGAGTCGCAGAGCCGGCGTGCAGGGCCAGCGTGGTCAGCGCGTGCGGAGTTGTCGCGTGCGCCGGCGAGGGGGCATTCAGCGCCCCGGCGAGGGAGGACGGGTGGGCGTCGCTGATGTGGTCGAAGGTGATCATCTCGGGGAGCGGTCCGTGGGGCAGTGGTGCCGACTCGGCCTCGACCAGCGGCGCGTAGGACCCCGGCGACCGGCGTACGGTCTGGGCGGCGTTGTTGATCAGGATGTCCAGCGGCCCCTCGGCCGCAACGGAATCAGCGAGCGCGACGACCTGAGCTGGGTCACGCAGGTCGATCCCGACGATGCGGAGCCGATGGATCCAGTCGGCGCTGTCCTCCATCGCGGTGAATCGCCGGACCGCGTCGCTGGGGAAGCGCGTCGTGATCGTCGTATGGGCTCCGTCGCGCAGGAGCCGGAGCGCGATGTACATCCCGATCTTGGCGCGGCCACCGGTGAGCAGAGCGCGCCGACCGGTGAGGTCGGTGCGCTCGTTGCGTTTGCTGCGGTTGAGGACGGCGCACTCAGGGCAGAGCTGGTGGTAGAAAGCATCGACGTCGACGTACCGGGACTTGCAGGTGTAACAAGAGCGCGGTTGCAGCAGCCTTCCGGCGAGGGCACCGGCAGCGTTGGATACGAGCTTCAGGCCCTGGGTCTCGTCATCGATCCTGTCGCGGGCGCCCGTCGCCGTCAGTGCCGTCACCGCGCGATCGTTCGCCAGCACCTTCTCGCGCCGCTGCGAACGACGTGACTCCTTGACGCCCTTGTAGATTCGCGCGGTCGCCCGCCTGATCGCCACAGCGTCCGGATGCTCGGTCGGCAGGTCGTCGGCATCTGCCAGGACGCGCAGGCAGAGCTCGAGGTCAGCCCGCGGTATGCCCGGATGTCCAGGGTCGAGTCGTGCGACGCCGAGCCGTCCAGTACCCTGGTCCGCCCCTGTGACGGGGGGTTGGCTGTCGTCGGTAAGCACCCCGAAACTGTACGCGGAGCGGGGCCAGGCTCATATTTCACGTCTGAGGCAGCGTTATTCGGACCAAGGTCCCATGCCAGCGACGCGGTCGACTGTGATGTGGACGACGAAACCCGGTGGCGGGTTCGGCATGGGAGGGAACGACGTCCCTGGCCCCACATACGTCTGCGCCAGACGGTTCAACAGCTCGGGAGCACCGCCTTCCGTGATCCGCGCCCGGCCATGGACCACGAGGTAGTTGCGCATCCCGATGCCGTTGTCGCCCTCGGCCTCGGCCTCGAAGGAGAGTGCCACTCGGGGGTCCCTGCGGATGTTCCGCAACTTCATCTGTCGACCATCCAGGTGGGCCGACACCAGCTCATCGCCATCCAGGCCGACCCATGCGACGGCCAACTGCGGGGACCCGTCCTCGTTGACCGTGACCACGTGCGCCAGCGCGCCCGACTCGATCACCCGCCGAGCCGCATCGTTGAGCATGGGTAGTGTTCTTCGGCTCGGGCCCTAGGCGCCCTTGCCCTTGTCCGTGTCGCCCTTGTTCTTGCCCTCGTCCGCACTGTCACCCGCGGCGGCGTCGGTCTCGGCCGCGGGGGCCAGCGGATCGGGAACGGTGGCCTCATCCAGCGGCTCGACCTTCTCCGGCTTGGCATCGCCGCTGGCTGCTTTCTCCGGCGTGCTCGTCGTCTGGTCCGCGTCCGGGGAATCGAGCCCGGAGTGACGACCGTTCGACGGGGCGATGTACGGGTCCGTGAGCGGGGTCGCCCATGGGTCGTCCTTGGGAGCGGGCTTCTTCAGGAAGGACGTCACAGCCGCGCCGGCGGCACCAAGCAGACCCAGCGTCATCAGCACCCGGCCACGCTTCTTGCGCTTGGGCTTGACGACCGCATCGCCCCTGACGACGGCTGCGGCGTCGCTTCCACGGGACACGACCTCATCCTTGGCGGCTGCGCTCGCCGCGGCCCAGGCGGTGATCGCCTCGGTCACGCGGGGAAGGAGCTCATCGACGATCTTGTCGCGCGCGATGTCAACCTTGGGCGCGAGGCCGCTGACCGCGGACTCCAGCTTGGGGGCGGCGACCTCGATGCCGTGCTCGACGCGGGGCTTGGCCCAGAGGCGTGCCGCCTCGACTCGGGGCTGACCCCATTCCTTGGCACTCCCGGCCGCCTGCCCGATGGCAGGGGCAACCCGCTCGCGCAGCTGATCTGCGACCGTCGCCGCGGTATCCGCAAGCGACACCGAGCGGTCCTGAAGCTGCTCTTTCTTGCTCTTGCTGTGGAACACGAGGCCCTCCAATGGTGATGACTGGTCTTGTTGCCCATCCTGCACCGTGCGGGCGGGCGTGACCACCCACGTCTTTGTGGCGAGCCCCACGCCGGGCACCCGCCCGGTTCGGCGAGGGCCCATCAGCGCATGCGAGGATGACGCCATGAACGTCACACTTCACACAAGCCTCGGCGACATCAACATCACGATGTTCCCCGACCACGCCCCCAAAACGGTTGCCAACTTCGTTGGACTCGCCACGGGAACCTTGGACTACAAGGACGACGCCGGCCGCACGAGCCCGACGCCCTACTACGACGGCCTGATCTTCCACCGCGTCATTCCCGGTTTCATGATCCAGGGCGGTTGCCCCAGCGGCAGCGGCATGGGTGGCCCGGGCTTCGCGTTCAATGACGAGATCAGCCCCGACAAGAACTTCAGCAAGCCGTACGTCCTGGCCATGGCCAATGCCGGCACCCGTGGCGGCAAGGGCACCAATGGCTCGCAGTTCTTCATCACCACCGGCCCGACCCCGCACCTGCAGGGCAAGCACACCATCTTCGGCGAGGTCGCCGACCAGCCGAGCCGCGAGGTAGTCGACGCAATCGGTGCTGTCCGCACCGGCGGTGGCGACAAGCCGGTCGTGCCGGTCGTCATCAACTCCGTGACCGTCGATGAGAGCTGAGCTCACCTGTTGCGCAACAGTTCCCGGCTGACTGGGGAGCGTCCCGCATGACCGAGCCTTCGCCATACCAGGCAGAGCCTGTCTGTCCACGACACCCCGATCGGGTGTCGTATGTCCGCTGCCAGCGGTGCAACCAGCCAACCTGTCCTGAGTGTCAGCGGCCGGCGGCGGTCGGCATCCAGTGCGTCGACTGCGTCCGCGAGGGCCAGAAGAGCATGCGTATGCCGCGCACGCAGTTCGGTGCCATGGTCACCCCGGGCGGACGACCAGTGGTCACGCTGACGATCGTCGTGATCTGTGTGGTGGTGTGGTTGCTCCAGAACGCGTCGAGCGCCTTCTCGCGCGCCATGGAGTTCTCGCCGTTGGCGGCCAGGTCCGAGCCGTGGCGGTTTCTCACATCGGCATTCGAGCACTCCCCCGGCTCACCGTTGCACATCCTGTTCAACATGTACGCCCTATGGATCCTCGGGCAGTATCTCGAACCCCTGCTCGGTCGGCTGAGATTCGGCATCCTCTATCTGGTCAGTGCGCTGGGCGGGTCCGTGGGATACCTGATGTTGGCCTCGCCGCCCGCGTTGCCCCTGACCCAGGCCGGCATCAACCACAGCAGTTGGCTGGTCCCGATGGTGGGCGCTTCAGGTGCCGTCTTCGGGCTGTTCGGGGCGTTGATCGTGCTCAACCGTCACCTTGGGCGATCCTCAGGTCCGATGTTCGGGGTCCTCGCGATCAACGCGGTGCTCGGTTTCGTCGTGCCCGGCATCGCCTGGCAGGCCCACATGGGTGGTTTGGTGACCGGGGTCGCGGTGGCCGGGATCATCACAGCCACCGCGCCGCAGAACCGGCGCAAGCTGCAACTGCCCGCAGTGGCTGCCGTGCTGGTTCTCCTCGTGATGGCCGCCTTTGCCAAGTACGCCATCTCTGACGACGCGATGCTGCGGTCCATCGCGGGCCTCGCCCCGTAGCTCCGGTGCCCGCGTTCCCTACCTGGAATAACACGATTGTCATTTATCCCCATTGGGGATAACGCCTGTGGATAACTCTGGTGGTGTGGCCGGAAAGCAGCTGGGCGAGACGACGTGTCGTGCGTCAGCGCCAGCGCGTGGTCATCATGAAGCCGGTGATCATCAGACCGAAACCGATGCCCAGGTTCCAGTAGCCGATGCTGGGGACCGGGTAGTCCGTTCCCGTGACGTAGAAGGTCACGACCCAGAACAGACCCAGAAGCATCAGACCGAGCATCACAGGGGTGAACCACGGGGGGTTGGCCATGGTCGCCTTGGGATTGCGCTTGACTGGGGGGGTGTACGCCGGTTTGGCGCGTCCCTTGGACTCGGGCACCGGGATTGCTCCTTCGTTGGATGGTTCATCGTGCTGCACGTATTTGCCCTAGCGTAGAGGCTCTACGTTCCACGTCGAAGTCAGGAGGCCCTGTTGTCCCGACGAGAGCGCCATGGCGCGACCAGGTGGCTCACGGGCTGGGCTGCCATCGTGCCCCTGGTTGCCGCCGCTGCCGGACTGATGTTCGCGACCAGCGCGTACACCTCCCAGGGCACCGACCTACGTTCTTTCGGCCGCTTGGACCTGGTCGATGTGGTCCGTGCCCAGGACCGTGAGGTCCACCAGCGCGCGGCGGCGGTGCAACAGCTGCAGGACGAGGTTGACTCACTGACCGCGCAAGCGGCCCCGGGCAATGCCGAGGTGGCCCGGCTGCGCGCCGAGGCTGCCGCGCTCGCGCCGAGCGTCGGCACCCAGGCCGTGACCGGTCCAGCCCTGTCGGTCAGTCTGGACGACGCCAAGCGCACGGCCGCAAGCCTGCCGCCGGGCTACACCGCCGATGACATCGTCGTGCACCAGCAGGACGTCCAGAGCGTGGTCAACGCGCTGTGGGCCGGGGGCGCGGAGGCGATGATGCTGCAGGACCAGCGCGTGATCTCGACCAGTGCCGTGCGCTGCGTCGGCAACACGTTGATCCTGCAGGGACGGGTCTACTCGCCGCCCTACGTCATCAAGGCGATCGGTGACCAGGTGGCCATGCGCGAGGCGTTGGACAAGAGCCCGCAGGTCACGATCTACCGGCAGTACGCTGACCTGTTCGGCATGGGCTATGACGTGACCAGCAAGGCAAAGGCGACCTTCCCGGCATACCAGGGAAGTCTGAGCCTGTTGTTTGCGAAGAGTCAGGGATGAGGACTGCACCGTGAAGGCGCTGCGCTGGGTGGTCGGGACGATCGGCGAGCTGCTGATCACCCTCGGGGTGTTGGTGTTGCTGTTCGTTGCGTGGCAGCTGTGGTGGACCGATGTGACGGCCAACCGCGAGCAGGCGGTGGCCATTCAGGCTCTGGAACGCGGGTTCACTCATGACAGCTATCCGACCGGCTCTTCGACGACCCCGGGGCCAGCGGCAACGCCAGCCCCTTTGGCGACGCTGAAGAACGTCCCGTTCGGCGAAGCGTTTGGGATCGTGCGCATCCCACGGTTCGGCGCCGACTATGCCCGACCCGTGCTGCAGGGCACCGACCACGAAACGCTGGGTAAGGGCGTCGGACACTACGTCGGGACGGCGATGCCAGGAGAGATCGGCAACTTCGCCACGGCTGGCCATCGCACGACGTACGGCAAGCCGTATGCCGACATCGACAAGCTGCGGCCCGGGGACTTCATCGTGATCGAGACCAAGGCCAACTACATGGTGTATGCCGTGCAAAGGCATGTGATCGTCACGCCGGACCACGTCGACGTGATCGCCCCTGTGCCGCAACACCCGGGTGCCACACCGACGGAGGCATGGATGACGATGACCGCTTGCCATCCCAAGTTCAGCGCGCAACAACGCTACGTCGTGTTCTCCAAGCTCATGAGGATCTTCACCAGGGCCGGCGGCCTCCCTGCGTCGTTCATGACTGTCCCGGCGGGGGCGGTGGGCTGAGATGTATGGACCACTGTGGCGTCTGCTGCCAGGCCGCTGGCCGGTCAAGGCTTTCCTGTCCTTCGTCCTCGCGGCCGGTGTGGTCGTGCTGTGCTTCCTGTGGGTCTTCCCGACGATCGCCCCGCTGATGCCGTTCAACGACAACACGATCCAGAGCGGATCACCATCCTCCGACCCCACCACGATGGCGCCATGAATACTCCGCACATCCTTGTCGTCGACAACTACGACAGCTTCGTGTTCACCATCGTGGGCTATCTGCAGCAGCTCGGCGCCGAATGTGAGGTCGTGCGCAACGACGCCGTCTCACCAGCGGACGGCGCCGGCTTCGACGGTGTCCTGGTGTCGCCAGGACCAGGCACCCCACAGGACGCCGGGGTCTCGATGGCGATGATCTCCGGCTGCGCCGAGCGGGGTCAGCCCATGCTCGGGGTCTGTCTGGGCCATCAGGCACTCGGCGTCGTCCTCGGTGCCACGGTCAACCGGGCACCGGAGCTCCTGCACGGCAAGACGTCCCTGGTACGCCACGACGGCACAGGAGTGCTGCGGGGTCTGCCGTCGCCCTTCACCGCGACGCGCTATCACTCGTTGACCATCGACCCTGCCACCGTCACCGAGGACCTGGTCGTGTCGGCCCGCACCGAATCGGGCGTGATCATGGCGGTTCGTCACCGCGCCCTGCCGCTGGAGGGCGTGCAGTTTCACCCTGAGAGCGTGCTGACCGAGGGCGGGCATCGGTTGTTGGCCAACTGGCTTGAAACCTGTGGCTTTCCAGATGCCGTCAGCCGGGCCGAGGGCCTGAGCCCATTGGTCCACGACGCGGCCGGAGTCGCCCGGATCGTCGCTTCGACCTAGTCACCTCTGCGTCAGGGTGTCGGCGTGATCGTGGGCGTGCCGGTTGGGGTCGGGGCAGGTGTCGTCGGCAGAGCAACCTGCGCGACGACAAGCTCGATCACGGTGCCGGCGTCGACGACCTCGCCGCTGTGTGTCTGGCTCAGCACAGTGCCCTCAGGCTGGGTGCTGTCGGCGAAGGTGGTCTTGTACTTCAGGTGGATGTCGGTGAGAGCCTGCGTCGCGGCACCGCGGTCGAGACCAACCACGGCGGGCACCTTGACCTTGCCGCTGGAGACCTTCAGGATGACCGCTGAGCCGACAGGCACAGTGTCGCCGGCCTTGGGGACGGTCTCGATGACGAGACCCTTGTCGACACTCGGGTCGTCGACGGGCTCCACCGTGCTGACGGTCAACCCGATGGCCGCGATGGCCGTCTTGGCCGAGCCCTCGTTGTAACCATGGACGTCAGGCACCGTCGCCTCGCCCGGACCGCTGGAGACGGTGATCGTGACGGTGGCGGTCGAGGGGGCCTTCTGACCAGCCGGTGGGCTCTGGTCGATGACCTTGCCCTTCTCCGCCTGGTTTGCGGCGAAGGAGACGACGGACTTGAAGCCCACGGAGCTCAGCTTCGCCTGGGCCTGCGCCTGGGTCATGTTGACCACGGTCGGGACGGTCAGCTGGGGTGCACCCGCGTCCCCGGTGAACAGCGCCTTGCCCGCCAGTCCGACCAGCACGAGCGCGGCCACTACCGCCAGGGCGAGCAGAACATAGGTGGCCGCATGCCTTCTGCGCGGCAGGTCGGCCGGGTCGCGACCGATGGCAGGCAAGGTGGCGGTGTTGTGCCGCTCGGCACTTCGGGATCTGACGACCTCTGTCGCGTCGGACGCCGGCGGCGACATTGCCATCGTCGGGTCGCCATCCATCGAACCGGCGCCTGCCAACCCACCTACACCGAAGGCCGCACCCGCAGCCGTTCCCCGGGCGGCGGTGCTGATCGGCCGTCCGTTGCGGGCAGCGGCGAGGTCGGCGCGGAACTGAGCCGCGTCCTGGTACCGGGCGTCTCGATCCTTGACCAGGGAGTGCAGCACGACGGCGTCGAGGTCGGAGCTGAGCCCAGGCTGGTGTGCAGACGGCGGTTGTGGCGCTTGGCCTACGTGCTGGTAGGCGACCGAGACCGGTGAGTCCCCGACGAAGGGTGTGCGGCCCGTGAGCAGCTCGTAGAGCAGGCAGCCTGTGGAGTACAGATCGGAACGCGCGTCGACCGGTAGGCCCTGGGCCTGCTCCGGTGAGAGGTACTGAGCCGTGCCGATCACCGACTGGGTCTGGGTCAGGGTGGCGGCACTGTCGGCGATCGCGCGGGCGATCCCGAAGTCCATCACCTTGACGGCACCCGCGGGTGTCAGCATGACGTTGCCCGGCTTGATGTCGCGGTGCACGATACCCATCCGGTGGCTGTAGGACAGCGCATCCAGGATGGCCTCGGTGACCCTGGCCGCGTCGTCCGGGCTCATGATCCGCTCGGCGTTGAGGATGTCGCGCAAGGTGTGGCCCTCGACGTACTCCATCACGATGTAGGGCAGGGCAACGGGGGCGCCGCCGGTCTCCAGGTCCTCGTCCTCGCCGGAGTCATAGACCGCAACGATGGCCGGGTGGTTCAGCCCAGCCGCGGACTGGGCCTCGCGGCGGAACCGGGACAGGAACGCCGGGTCACGGGCCAGGTCGGAGCGCAGAATCTTGATGGCCACGGTGCGGCCGAGCCTGGTGTCATGACCGGCGTGGACCTCGGCCATTCCGCCGCGACCGATGAGCTCACCAACCTGGTAACGCCCGCCCAACAGATGAGGTGTGCCGTTCACTACTTGCCCTTCTTCTTGCCGTTGCCCTTGCCCGGGGTGGGCTTGTTGGGCACGGATGATGTGACCGAAGGCGAAACCAGAGTATTCGCCGTGGTCGGCGTCGGAGTCGTTGACATGCTGGGCGTGACCAGCGGGGTGTTCGTTCCCCCATCACCACCGGAGAGGACGAAGACCACCAGAACCCCTAGCGCCACGGCTGCGAGAACCGCCGTCAGCAGCCAGGCCGGTCGGCGTCGTGGTCGCCACTTCGACCCGTCAGGGGGTTGGCTCAACGGGGTCGCCGTGGGCATGGCCCGGGTCAGCGCGGGCATCACCTGTGTGGAGGCTGGTCCGACCACGCCGACCACACCGACCGGTGTCGTGGGGGTGGGTGTTGTGGGGGTGGGCGCCTCCGCTGTTACTGCGGCGGTCGCCGGGTCCGCGTCCGGGCCGAGAGCCGCACCCGGCATACCGAGGGCTTCCGCCATTGCCGCGGCACTCGCGGGACGATCAGCGGGGTCCTTGGCCAGGGCTGCGCCGATCACGTCACGGAGGCCGGTGGGAATGGTGACCGGCAATGGCGGCGGCGCTTGGTTGACGTGGGCGAGGGCGGTTGCCACGGCCGTGCCGGAGTCGAAGGGGCGCTCACCGGTGAGCATCTCGTAGCCGACCACGCCAAGGGAGTAGATGTCGCTGGAGGCGGTGGCACTGCGACCAAGCGCCTGCTCGGGAGAGAGGTACTGCGCGGTTCCGAGGACCTGACCGGTCTGGGTCAGGGGTGCGGCGTCGATGGCCCGGGCGATCCCGAAGTCGGTCAGCTTGGCGGTGCCGTCCGGGGTGATCAGAATGTTGGCCGGCTTGATGTCGCGGTGCACGACCCCACCTTGATGCGCTGCCTCGAGTGCGGTCGCGGCCTGGACCAGGATCGAGACTGTCTCCTCTGCTGACAACGGTGCCCGGTCGGCGATGATCTGGCTCAACGGCTGGCCGACGACCAGCTCCATGACGAGGTATGCGGTGCCGTCGTCCTCGCCGTAGTCGAAGACGGTGGCGATGTTGGGGTGGTGCACCGAGGCGGTATGCCGTGCCTCGGCACGGAACCGTTCGGCGAAGTTGCTCTCCTGGCTCAGAGCCGGATGAAGGAGCTTGACCGCGACCGCGCGTCCCAGGACGGTGTCCATGGCGGCCCAGACCTCGCCCATCCCGCCGGCGGCGATGCGCTCCGTCAGGGTGTATCGACCGCTGAGGGTGGCGCCGATCTCGGGGTTCACGGGTTCATCGCCGCTTCGATGACCTGGCGTGCGATCGGTCCGGCGACCTTGCCGCCGAACGCCTCACTACCGGCGTTTCCGCCGTCCTCGACGACCACGGCAACCGCGATCGTGGGGTTGTCGGCCGGCGCGAAGGCGGTGAACCAGGCGTGAGGCGCGCTGCCCTGCCCGTGCTGAGCGGTGCCCGTCTTGCCGGCGACCTGGACCCCGGAGATCTGCGCGGGGGTGCCGGTGCCCGACTGGACGACTGCGATCATCATCCGGGTCAGCGCAGCCGCAACGTCGGGGGTGATCGCCTGGGAGAGCTGCTCGGGCTTGGTCTGCTCGATGATCTCGAGATCACTGTTGCGAGTGTCCTTGATCAGGTAGGGGCTCATCACGATGCCCTTGTTGGCGATGGCGGCGCTGACCATGGCCACCTGCAGGGGCGTGACCCGAACGTCAAACTGCCCGATGGCGGACTGGGCGGTCTGGGGGGCGTTGAGCTGCGCCGGGACGGTGCTCGGCGTGACCCACATCGGCACCTTGAGGGAGTCACCGAATCCGAACTTGGCTGCCTGGGCGCGCAGCTCGGCGCCGCCGAGCTGGAGCCCCAGCCAACCGAACGCGGTGTTGCACGAGATCTCAAGGGCGTGCGTCAGCGTGGTCTTGTTGCCCGGGCCGCACGGTCGATTGTCGTCCGTGGGCAGGTTGACCGTCGTCTGGGGCAGGTCGAGCGTGGCCGGCCCCGGGATCAAAGACTCTTCGGTGAAGCTTCCAGAGGACAGGGCGGCCGCGGCCGTGATCAGCTTGAAGGTGGATCCCGGCGGATAGAGGTTGCCGGCGATCGCCCGGTTGACCATGGGATTGTTGGGGTCCGCGTTCAGGGCCTTCCATGCCTTTGCGACCGCATCGAGGTTGTGGCCCGAAAGGCTCGTGGGGTCGTATTGCGGGTGGCTGACCATCGCCAGGATCGCCCCGGTGCGGGGGTCCAGTGCCACCACGGCGCCGCGCTGGTTGCCCAGCGCCTTGTCCGCGGCCTTCTGCACCTTGGCGTTGATCGTGAGCTCGAGGCTGGCGCCGCTGGGAACCTTGCCGGTCACCATGTCAACCACACGCCGGTAGAAGAGCTTGTCGGACTGACCGGACAACAGCCCGTCCTCGGACCCCTCAATACCCCCGCCGGCGCCGTAGGTGAAGGAGTAGTAGCCGGTGACCTGGGAGTACAGCTTGCCGGAGGGGTAGGTGCGGATGTACTTGAGGTCGTCCTTGGTCGGGACGGACTTGGCGATGGGTGACCCGCCGACGAGGATGGCGCCGCGCTCGCGGGAGTAGCTGTCGAGCAGGGTCCGGCGGTTGCCAGGGCGGTTGTCGAGCTGCTGGGCGCTGACGAACTGTATCCACGTCGTAGAGATCAGCAGTGAGCAGAAGAGCAGGGCCACGATCAGGGACACTCGACGGATCGGCTCGTTCATCGCAGGGCCACCACCTGGGTCGGGGCGTCCGCGGCGGTGGCCAGCTCTTCGGCATCCGGGAGCGGGCGTCGAGCTTGGTCGCTGATCCGCAGCAGCAGCGCGACCAAGGACCAGTTGGCCAGCAGCGAGGAGCCACCATAGGAGAGGAACGGCATGGTCAGACCGGTCAGCGGGATGACACGGGTGACACCCCCGACGACCACGAAGCACTGCAGCGCCATGGAGAAGGACAACCCGAACGCCAGCAGCTTGCCGAATCCGTCGCGGACACCAAGGGCGGTGCGCAAGCCNNTCGCCGAAGCTGGGGACGATGAAGTCGCTCTCGGCGAAGTAGGTGAGCTCGGGGTGGCCGCGCCCCAACCCGCTGCCCAGCAGCCCGCCCTTGGCCATGCCCATCAGGCCCTTGACCAGCTGGTCGCTGGCCGCAAGTGCCTTGGCGCTGAACGGATCCAGCCACAGCAGGACGCGTGTCTGGACGTGTCCGAACAAGAGGTAGGCGACATACGCCCCGGCGCAGAAGAGGACCATCCCGATCGCGATCCACGACCGGCGCTCGGTGGCGACATAGAGCATCGCGACGAAGAGACCGAAGAACATCAGCGAGGAGCCCAGGTCCCTCTCGAAGACGAGGACACCAACACTGGCCAACCAAGCGATCAGAATCGGCCCGAGATCCTGCCCGCGAGGCAGGCTGATCCCGGCGAACCGGCGCCCGACGAGCGACAGGACATCGCGGGTTTGCACGAGGTAGCCGGCAAAGAAGATGGCCAGGAGGATCTTGGCGACCTCGCCGGGCTGGAACGAGAGAGGCCCGATGCCGATCCAGATCCGCGACCCGTTGATGTTGCGGCCGAGGCCTGGCATGAGTGGCAGAAGAAGCATGCCGAGGCCGAGCGCCATCGCGGTGAACGTGAAACGGCGCAGGTGGCGGTGGTCCCGCAGGACGATGAGCACGCCGGCGGCGATGATCACCGCCAGCGTGCTCCACATCAGCTGCTTGGGCGCGAGGAGAGTGCTCCCGGTGCGGCCGTGGGCCAGGTCGAGACGGTGGATCATCACCAGCCCCAGCCCGTTCAGCAGGGTGGCGATCGGCAGCAACAGCGGGTCGGCGTACGAGGCCCGCCACCGGAGCACCAGGTGGAATCCGACGGAGAGAGCAAGCAGCCCGGAGCCGTACTTCACCAGGTCGGGCGGGAACGTGCCGTCGATCGCCAGGCCAACGTTGAGGTAGGCCACCATCACGATCGCGACGGCCAGCAGCAGCAGCAGCAGCTCGACGTTGCGTCTGGTGCGAGGACGAAAGGAGGTGACGATGCTCATGGAGTGGAGGTGCCGCTCGGGTTGACGCTGGGGCTCGCTACGGGGGTGGCGCTCGGCGTGGCGCCCGG
>PKWT01000291.1 GCA_003132125.1 Micrococcales bacterium
GCAGTCAGCGGGTTCTAGCCACCGTCTGGCAAAGAGTCGCGCAGGCGCCTGCCCCGCTTCGCACATGGGAGGCCGGTAGTCGATCCTCCTACGAAGGTGAGTCTGCTCGAAGTCTTTGTTTGGTTCCCGACAAGCGAGATAATGGTGTTGTCGCAACAGGCGCTTCAGGTCGGCACGAGGGTCAGTCCGAAGTGGGGTTCTTATCGCGGTGAGTCGAACCGCATTTGATGTCAAAGAAATCCCCAGACGGACGTGGAGGGGTAGCTGAAATGAAGGCTTCACTCGACAAGAAACCCGCCCGACCTCTGACAGGCGCTGACCTATGTGACCGTTGCTCAGCTCGTGCGGCGGTCGAGACTGNNGAGCGGCGCCGGTAGCCGATCGACAACCGGGCAACCCGGGCGCCTGCTCGTCACTAGCGTGCGGTGTCGCGGGCCGGGCTGCGTGGGTCGGCGCCGACGTGGTTGGCTTGTTCGGTGCGACCACGTGGACGCACGAGCAGACGATGGAGAGGCACCGACCATGCATCAGCAGAACCTGGGGAGCCAAGGCCTGACCGTCTCAGTCGAAGGACTGGGCTGCATGGGAATGAGCGCGTTCTATGGCGCCTTCGACGACGCCGAATCCACCGCCACCATCCGTCGCGCCCTCGACCTCGGCGTAACCCTGCTCGACACCGCCGACATATACGGCCCGTTCACCAACGAGGTCCTGGTCGGCAAGGCCATCGCTGGCCGCCGTGACGAGGTGGTGCTGGCCACCAAGTTCGGTAACGAGGTCGACGAGAGCGGTAAGCGCACTGGTCGGGTCAACGGTAGCCCGGAGTACGTCCGAGCCTCGGTCGAGGCATCTCTGCGGCGCCTGGATGTGGACGTCATCGACCTCTACTACCAGCACCGCGTCGACCCCGAAACGCCCATCGAGGAGACCTTCGGTGCGCTCGGTGAGTTGGTCACCGCCGGTAAGGTGAGGTACCTGGGCATCAGCGAGGCGGCGCCGGAGACCATCCGCCGCGCGCACGCCACCCACCCGCTGAGCGCCGTGCAGACGGAGTACTCGTTGTTTACCCGCGACGTCGAGGACGACGGCGTGCTGGCCACCGTCCGCGAACTCGGGATCGGCTTCGTGGCGTACTCCCCGCTCGGGCGTGGTTTCCTCTCCGGCCGGATCCGCAGCATCGACGACTTCGACGCCGACGACTTCCGGCGCAGCTCTCCCCGCTTCCAGGGCGAGAACTTCGCCAAGAACCTGGCCGTGCTCGGCCAGGTCATGGCCATCGCCGAACGCAAAGGCGTCACGCCCAGCCAACTCGCCCTAGCCTGGGTGCTCGCCCAGGGCACGGACATCGTCCCGATCCCGGGAACCCGGCGGATAGCCAACCTGCAGGAGAACGCCGCTGCGGTGGACATCACGCTCACCGGCGACGACCTGGCCGCCATCGCCCAAGTCGCCCCAGTCGGGATCGCCGCCGGTGAGCGCTATGCACCCGGTGGCATGCAGGCCGTCCACCGCTGATGGTCAACCCAACGGCAGGATCCCTGCGAGTCAGTGACCCTGAGTCCGCCGCGATCTAAGCCGAAGACATCGCCTTCGTCGCAGGAGCCAGCCCGACCAAATCCATCCTGCAGAGCCCCCAACAACAAAGGCGTCAACGTCGTCAAGGCATCCGGCATGGCGCCGGGTGAGCCGTCGCCCCTCTCAAGGCGCTGCAGAAACACGTCGAAGCTGCGAACGCCGATCGTGCCCTAGCGATCCTTGGCCGTTAGTAGTTTGCCGTTGCGGCGTAGGCCGGTGGCCGGGGGAACCCGCCGGCCTGGGCCTCGACCGCCTTGGCGACCTTCAGACAGGTCGCGTCCTGGAAGTGCCTGCCGATGATCATCAGCCCCGTCGGCAGGCCGTTGACCAGGCCGGCCGGAACGCTGGTCGCCGGGTGGCCAGTGCAGTCGATCGGGGCCGTGTTGACGAGCATCTCCAGCGCACGGACGATGCTGGTGGTCAGGTCGTCCTGATCGCTGACCAGCGTCGTCGCGGTGATTGGCAACGTCGGCATGACCAGCACGTCGTACTTCTCCAGCGCGTCGTCATATGCCTTGCGCAGCAGGGGAACCAGGTTCTGCGCCATGGCGTAGTAGCGCCCGTAGCTCGTGGCGAGGGAGTAGCCACCACCGAGTGCGACCAGCTTGGTCGTGTCGGAGAAGTCATTGGCCCGCTCGTGCCGCTGCTTGCCGTAGTGCGCCATCAGCTCTGGGTCGTACCAGCCGCTGTAGTTGTAGCCGTAGGCGTTGCCGTCGATCATCTGCGCGGTCGCCCCGTCGGTTGCGACGACGTTCCAGATCGCCATGCCGTGCCGGTGCCAGGGGATGCTCACGTCTTCGACGACCATGCCTGCTTGGGTCAGTCGCTGCGCGGTCGCGCGGACTGTCGCGTCAAGGTCGGGGTCGGAAAGCCCTTCGTGGCCGAAGCCTTCGGTGACGATCCCGACGCGCATGCCTTTGACGTCGCCGTCGCTGTCGGCGTCGTAGTCCGATGACGCCACGCCGACCGGCTGGCGGGGGTCCTTGCCGTCGTCGTACCCGGCGATCACCGACAACATCCGGGCCGCGTCGGACACGGTGCGGGTGATCGGGCCGAGGTGGTCGAGGGTCAGCTCGATCGGGAACGCGCCAGTGTAGGGGACCAGGCCGTAGGTCGGCTTGTGCCCGACCGTGCCGGAGAACGAGCTCGGGATGCGCACCGATCCGCCCTGGTCACCACCGAGTGCGATGTCGACCTCGCCCATGGCGACAAGCGCCGTGCTGCCGCTGGACGAGCCGCCGGTGGTCCGGGTCGTATCCCACGGGTTACGGACCGGCCCGCTGTCGGAGGTGTGGCTGGCACCGGAGAAGCAGAGACTTTCGCAGACGGACTTGCCGACCACGGTCGCACCGGCCTCGAGCAGGCGGGTGACCACGGTTGCGTCGTACTTGGGCACGTAGCCCTCGACCGTGCGCGAGCCGTTCATCATCGGCACGCCGGCAACGGAGATGTTGTCCTTGATCGCGACCCGCAACCC
>PKWT01000152.1:0-22726 GCA_003132125.1 Micrococcales bacterium
GTCAGGATGGATTCTGCGGTGGGGGTCCAGACGAAGGGTCTGGGGCTTTCGTTGTGCACGTCCATGTATTTCTCGATCGCGGCGATCAGGTCGGGCACGCTGTGAAAGATCCCCCCGCGCAGAGCCTTGTCGGTCAGCTCTCGGAACCACCGTTCGACGAGGTTCAGCCAGGAGCTTGAGGTTGGCGTGAAGTGCAGGTGGAAGCGGGGGTGGGCCGCCATCCACGCCTTCACTGCCGGATGCTTGTGGGTGGCGTAGTTGTCCAGAATCATATGTACCGCAAGGGTTTTGGGCACTTCACGGTCGATGGTGCGCAGGAACTTCAGGAACTCTTCGTGGCGATGCTGGTCCATGCAGGAACCGATCACGGACCCGGTGAGCACGTCTAAGGCGGCGAACAGCGTGGTCGTGCCGTGCCTCTTGTAGTCGCTGGTGGTCGTGCCAGCGCGCCCCTTGGTCATCGGCAGCGAGGGCTGGGTGTGATCCAGGGCCTGGATGGACGTCTTCGTGCGCCACGAGGCGCTGCATTACCGAATGGAGGTGGAAGGACTCCATCGCCGGGCCGTCGCAGCGGCCTGGTGAAGCTGAGGGCAGCCTGACCCGGGAGACGCCGGTGAGGGTGGGAGCAGCCCTGACAACGACAGGACGGGTCGGTACTGCCAGACGACTCGGGCCTGGCTAGCAAGACGGGAAGGTGTACGTGAGAAACCAGCGTGTAAAGCCTCTTAAGAGATACACCGGCTCCAACCTGGCGGATGTGGGCCGGAGGGCGGTGCACGCCTGCTCACCCTTTCAGGGTGAGCGGGCGACTCCTGAGCCGTTTGAAGACGTCGGCAGGGAGGCCACGAGGAAGAACTGCGGCGTACTCGTGGCGATGCTGCAGGGGCAAAGTTGGGCACCGACCCCGTCGATCGGTATGTGGTGAACGTGGGAAGCGTCTCGGGCTGGTCCCGCGACCCGACCATCCAGGTCGGGTGCGGGCAGGTTCGTCGTCGGCTGATCGGGCCGGGACGTGGCGGAGCCGTCGTAGTAGTCCGAGGCCGGGAAAGCCGGTCACATGGCGAAGGGCGGCAGCGAGTTCGCAATGTAGGTACTGGGATGGCAGGAGATCGCCGATGAATACCGACGTGCTGTGGCCGGAGCCCGAGTGGGCCGAGATGCAGGTACTGCGAATCCAGACCAAGTTGCACCGATGGGCGAACGAGGATCCTGATCGTCGCTTCGATGACCTGTTCAACCTTGTCTACGACCCGGCCGTCCTGGTAGTTGCCTGGGCACGGGTACGGGGTAACCGAGGGAAACGGTCGGCGGGGGTGGATGGCGTCCGACCGGATGCCATCTTCTCCGCCGAGGAGGAGTTTCTGCCGAGGCTGCGAGAAGATCTCAAGGCCCGACAGTTCGCCCCTTTACCCGTGCGTGAGCGGATGATCCCCAAGCCAGGCAGCAGCAAACGCCGCAGGCTTGGCATCCCGACCGCGCGGGACCGAACTGTGCAAGCGGCCCTCAAGCTGGTGCTCGAGCCGATCTTCGAGGCGGACTTCAAGCCATGCTCCTATGGCTTCCGCCCGAGGCGCCGAGCCCATGACGCGATCGCTGAGATCCACCAATTCGCCTCCCGCTCCTATGAGTGGGTCCTGGAAGGTGACATCGAGGCGTGCTTCGACATGATCGACCACACGGCCCTAATGGACCGGGTGCGTCACCGTGTCGGGGACAAACGAGTCCTGGGACTGGTGAAGGCGTTCTTGCGGGCGGGCATCCTCTCTGAGGACGGCCACCTCAGGAATACGGCCACCGGCACACCCCAAGGTGGGATTCTCTCCCCGTTGCTAGCCAATATCGCCTTGTCGGTCCTGGACGAGCACTTCGCACAGGCATGGCAGACGGTCAGCGGCACCGATAACCAACGGGCCAAGCGACGCCGAAACGGGCTCGCCAACTATCGGATCATCCGTTACGCGGATGACTTCGTGGTGTTGGTGGCCGGAGCTGAGGCACATGCTCAGGCCCTGCGGGAAGAGGTTGCGGCGGTACTTGCCCCGATGGGCCTGCGCCTGTCGGAGGCCAAGACGAGGGTCTGCCACATAGATGAGGGCTTCGATTTTCTCGGGTTCCGCATCCAGCGGAAACGGAAGCGAGGCACGAACAAGCGCGTGGTCTACACCTACCCGTCGAAGAAGGCATTGGCCTCCATCGTCGGCCGTGTCCGCGCGCTGACTTCCAGGGCGTCGCATCCGACGCTTGCAGTCCTGCTGCGCCAACTGAATCCGGTGCTGCGGGGCTGGTGTGCCTACTTCCGCTACGGCGTGTCCAAGGCGACCTTCGGCTACCTCAACCTGTATTCCTGGAACCGGGTGGTCCGTTGGATCCGCAAACGACACAACCGTGCGAAGTGGGCCGTTCTCCTTCGGCGCTACCTTCCGGGGTAGCACCCGACCGAGGACGGGGTGACGCTGTTCGAACCGCGGGCGGTGACGGTCAGCCGTTACCGCTACCGGGGCGATCGCATCCCCTCACCCTGGGCAAGCACAACACCAGGAACAGCCGGGTAGCCCGCAAGGCGTGGGCTCGTGGAGAGCCGGATGCGTGGAGACGCGCACGTCCGGTTCGGAGGGCGGGTTGGAGAAACGTGCCGTGGGTAATCACGGTAACGCGCTCCAACTCGACCCTACTCGTCCATGCACAGGACGACCGCATTCTCGGGAGGGTTCAGGTACAGCCCGACAACATCGATCAGCTTCTCCTCGAACGCCGGGTCGTTGGAGAGCTTGAACGTCTTGACCAGGTGCGGTTTGAGCCCACGCCCGGACCAGATCCGCTGGACGGTCGCTGGGCTGACCCCGACCTGTTTTGCCATCGACCGACAGCTCCAATGCGTTGCCCCTGAAGGCTTCTCGTGCTGAGTCAGGCGCACGATCTCCTCAACCTTCTCCGCTGAGAGCACGGGTTTGCGGCCACGGCCCTGGCGCACTACCCCCAGCTTGGACAAACCCTCACTGACGAACCGGTCCCGCCACGCCCGGACGGTGACCGGGGTAACGCCAACGCTGGCGGCGATCGTGGAGTTGGCCACACCGTCAGCGGCCATCAACAACACCTTGGCCCGTTGCACCTCACGATGGGCCGCACTCGAAGACCGGGCGAGCACCGCCAGCGACTCGCGCTGGCCGGCGGACATGACCAACGGGGCTGCAGCCTTGTTCATGCTGACAGCCTACCGGTAACAGGCTATTTATTTTGGAGACACACCACTAGGAAGGCAACACGATTATGTTCACAGTCAAGCAGCAAACCACGACCACCGGCACAGAACCGTCAGACACCACCACCGGCGCAGTCCTCCGGGCGATGCGCGAAGGGGCGGGAATGTCGCAGCGTGCGCTGGCCGAAGGGGCTGAGTGCTCGCACCAGCACCTCGCCTACATCGAGCAGGGCCAGCGTCCCCTCAGCCACGACCTCGCCCACCGCGTCGCCGTTGCGATCGCCAACCAGTACAGCCCGGTCGCGGCATGAGCGCCTTGGCAGCCGAGATCCTCGTGGGATACGACGCACTGGACGAGGACCGCAGGACACTGCTCGCGGACGAGGCTCAACGGCTGCTCGAGGACCAACGCACGGCCTGACAACAGGCACAGCAGCACCCACCCCAACATGACCGGGGCGGGTGCTTGTCGTGTGATTGTCGCTAAAGTGCCACGTATGGGCCTCGGGGAAACGGTTGGCGTCGTCAGCGCAGTTATGGCAGTCGGCGCATTGGGGGTGTCTCTCTTCGCACGGCGGGACACTGCCAAGCTGTCTTTCCCCGCCGCTGATTCGTGGTCAGCGGCGGGGAAGTTGTTACAGGGTCGGAGCAAACAGACCAGTGCCGCCAACGATGTTCACGCTCGAGGCGTAGCGGTCCGGGATCTGGGCCGCGTACACCCCAGAACAACGCTCGACACCTATGGCCCGATGACGACGAGCTGACTCGCTCCGTGATGGACGCGGCGTTCGCACCTCTTGCGGACTCCCTGCGGACTGCAGTGGCCAGTCATGGGTGAACGTGCAGGTCAGAGGCGCGTGGAAGCGTCTGTGATTACTCGTACCAGGAGTGAAGCCGCATCAGAGCTCGTGATGGAGCATCTCGGCCGGGGGGTCATGCTCCGCGGTCGCGTCGGCTCGGCGGCCGATCAGCTCCACCGTGTACATCGCGGCGAGGACCATGGCTCCTCCGAACAGCATCCGGAGAGTCATCGACTCGCCGCCGAACGCCACTGCGAACACGGCCGCAAACACCGGCTCGAGCGTCATCACGATGGCGGCGCGGGTGGCGGTCAGATGGGACTGTGCCCAGGTCTGCGCCCAGATGGCCACGGCACCCGCGATCAGTGCCATGTAGAGAACTGAGGCCCACTGGCCGCGACCTGTCGGCAGCTCGATGCCACCTGGTGCGGCCGCTACCAGGGATACGGCGGCGATCGTGATCATCTGGACGGTGGAGAGGGCCGCTGCTGTCTTTGGCGACGAGTAGCGCCCCAGGCCGATGATGTGCAGCGCGTAGAGGGCGGCCGCGAGCAGGGTCACGCCCTCGCCAAACCCGAAGCCGGAGCTGCCACCGAAGCCGGCGTCCAGACCGCCCAGGGACAACGTCGCCAGGCCTGCAGTGGCCATGAGCACCGCGAGCCAGGTTGACCTGGGTATGTGGTCGCGGAGCAGGACGGCAGTGAAGATCGGGGTCAGCACGACGTAGGTGCCGGTGATGAAGCCGGACCGGGAGGCGTCGGTGTGCGCCAGGCCGACGGTCTGCAGGTTCTGGGCGACGGCATAGAGAACACCGAGGCCAATGCCAATCTTCAGCTCGCGCCTCCCCAGGGCCAACAACGAGCGCCAGAACACGACCACCATGACGCCTGCCGCGATCGTGAAGCGGACAGCGAGGAAGTCGGTCGGGGGCAGCACGCGAACGACATCGCGGATCAGGAAGAAGGTCGAACCCCACACCGCGGTGATGCCCACGAGCAACAACGTCGCGAGGAGACGTGAACGCGCTGATGTCACTGGTATTGGGCCTTCAGACGACGGAAAGCGTGATGGTCGAGCCCGTTGGTGTCGGTGTTCCTGCTGGGACCGACTGGAACCTCACCGTGCCGAACAAGCCACCGGCGATCCGGTCGACCTTCACGATGAAGCCCAGACCCTCAAGAATCGTACGGGCCTCACCCTCCTGCTTCCCGAACACATCGGGGACAACCACGAACTGCGGCCCCTTGGAGACGACCAGGGTGACCAGGTCACCCTGGAAGAGAGGTCCGGTTGNNGGCCGGCTTGCCGGTCCAGTCCAGGATCGTGATCGGCTGACGGCCTTGGCTGATCACGAGGGCAACGGCCGTGCCATGCTTGACCGAGCTTTCTGCGGCTGGAGACGTGGAGACGACTTGGCCCTGTGGAACGGTCTCGCTGAACGCCTGGCTGACCTTGCCGGCGGTGAGTCTGGCTTCGATCAGACGTTGCTCCGCCTCGGCCTGCGTGCGTCCGACCAGCTGCGGCACGGCGTAGCGTTCCGGTCCTTGTGACACGGTCAAGGAGACAGTGGATCCCCGGCGTGCCTCGTCCCCTGCCGCCGGGTCGCTGGCGATGACCACTCCAGCCTTGACGGTCTCGTCGAAGGCCCGAACCACCTTGGGGGTGAGGTGGGCCAGGTTCAGCGCACGCTCGGCCGCCTGCGTGGTCAGACCCTTGACGGTGGGCACCGTGGTCGTGGCGCCCGGGCCTGCGACAAAGAACAGTGCGGTCGCGACCGCGAGCAGGATAAGCGCGATCAGCGTCACCCGCCGGTTGGGTCGACGGCCTTTCAGCCCGGGCGGCATGAGTCGGCGGAGGCGCTCCACCCAGGGGCGGCGTGGCGCGGTTGCCGGTTGGACCACTTCAGTGCGCGGGAGCGCGATCGTCGAGCTGGCAGGAGCTGAGCCGCCGATGCCCGTAGGGCGAAGGTCGAGCTCACCGGTCGTCAGGCCACGACGTGCCTGTCGCATCTCGGCCAGCATCTCGTTGGCGTCCCGAGGACGGTTGTCCGGGTCGCGCGCACTGGCCCGGGCGACCAGCAGATCGAGCTCGACCGGCACCGTGTTGACCCGGCTCGAGGGCGCAGGGACGTTGCTGTGGACGTGCTGGTAGGCCACGTGGATGGGTGAGTCGCCGATGAAAGCCTTGGTCCCGGTGAGCATCTCGAACAGCAACAGGCCTGCGGCGTAGACGTCGCTGCGGGCGTCGGCGACCCCGCGTTCGACCTGCTCGGGTGAGAGGTAGGCAACAGTGCCGAGAAGCACGCCGGTCTGGGCGGTGGAGGTGACGGTGTCGATCGCCCGCGCCAGGCCGAAGTCGGCGACCTTGACGGTGCCGTCGTCGCGCAGGATGACGTTCTCGGGCTTGACGTCGCGGTGGATCAGGCCAGCGCTGTGCGCGGCACCGAGGGCCTGGAGAACCGGGTCGAGGATGTCCAGGGCGGCGCGAGGGGTCAGCGGTCCCTCCGCCTGCATGACCTGTCGCAGCGTCAACCCGTTGACCAGCTCCATGGCCAGGAACATGTGGCCGTCGTCCTCGCCCTGGTCGTAGACCGCCACCACGTTGGGGTGGCTCAGCATCGCGGCGGAACGCGCCTCGCGGCGGAACCTGCTGACGAACGTCTCATCCCGGGCCAGGTCGGGGCGCATGACCTTGAGCGCGACCTTTCGGTCGAGTCGCTGGTCAAGGGCGACGTAGACCGTCGCCATCCCGCCATCGGCCAAGTGCGAAAGGACGCGATAACGCCCATCGAGCACACGATCGATGAGGGAGGAGGGACCAGCGGAAGGCACGCGGAGAGTCTATGTAACACCGCAGAACAATCTGTGCAGGCAGAGCCGGGAACAACCACGGGCTCGCGCGAGCTCTGGCTAGACCCTGATGGTGAGGGCCAGGACGGAGGCCACGTAGTGCTTGGTGTCCGTATACATCCCGCTCTTCTGGACGGAATACAGGCCCTGGTAGTAGCCCGCGATCGCCTGGCTCTGGGTGGTCGCGCTGCGGGACAGTGCGCGCAGGATGATGACGCCCGCCGTGATGTTGTCCTGGGCGTTGAGCAGGTTGAGCTTGTGCCCGGCCAGCTCTGAGGCCCAGACGCCCGAGCTCGGGATCACCTGCATCGTGCCGATGGCGTTTGCGACCGAGACCTGGCGTTGGTTCCAACCGGATTCCTGCCACGAGATGGCTAGCGCCAGGTTGGGATCGACCCCGTGGCGCCGCGCGGTGGCGACGATCATGGCCTTGGTCTGCGTGCGGCTCGGCGCGTTGTGGTTCGCCAGATAGGCGCGGTTGGCGGCTGCGGCATTGACGATCGTGGCGGAGTACGTACGGCCGGCGAACGTGTTGCTGCTGGTGGCCTTCTTGGGGGTCACGACCTTGAGCTTCTGCCCGATCTGCAGGATCGATCGCAGTGACAGGTTGTTGGCCTTCAGCAGCGACGCCGTTGTCACCTTGTGACGCGCAGCAATGTCGCTCAGGGTGTCCCCGGAGCGCACCGTGACGATCGTCGTGGTGACGGCAGATGAGGCGGCTGACTTGGCACGTGCGCTGGCTGCGGGCGCGGGCACTCTGATCCGCTGCCCGGGCTGGATGTATGCCGTCCTGCTGATCTTGTTCAGGGAGTACAACGTCGCAAGGCTCACCTTGTGGCTGAGGGCGATGCCGCCGAGGGTGTCGCCGGAGCGAATCACATAGGTGGCCGTCCGTGCGGCTGCGGCGGCCTTGGCGGGGGCACGATGTGGGGCTGGGGTGGTGCGGGGGACCCACAACTGCCTTCCGATCGCCAGGAAGCCGCCGTCACCAGTCAACCGGTTGCGGGTGAACAGGACACCGACCGTCGTGCGATGAGTGGTCGCGATGTCGCTGAGGGTGTCACCTGCTCGCACGGTCAGGATCTGCCAGCCATAGGGCGCGGGGTTGGAGCTGCGCTGGATGAGGGTGGGGGTGGCCTGGGCGGGCAGCGGCGAGGTGGCGGGGGGGATGCCGGCGACGGGACTCATGGCTGGGCTTCCCTTCGTCAAGGTCCACACGAGACCGGCGATGTGTCAACGTGGGACTGGTGATGCCTCAACAGTTCGGATGTGGCGTGCGGTGCCTGTGGGACTCCTGTCAACGTACACGAAACCGCCGACCCGCAAGGGACTTGTGTCGAGGTTTCGGCCCCCGAACCTGCGGGGTGGCGGTGATGTGCGCCGCGCCCGGACAGTGGCACTCTTGACCCGTGGCCAACGACAACGCTCCTGACTCACCTGCCGATGACGAGCTCGCGGAGCGGGCTGAGTCCGACGAGCTCGCGGAGCTCGAGGGGCTGGTGGGTGAGTGGCTCACCGTCCCCGACATCGCCGAACGTCTGGGCCTGCGTCTCAGCGACGTGCGCCAGCTGATTACGGATCGGCAGATCCTCAGCGTCCGGATCGGCCCCCGCCACGTCATCTCCGTCCCTGCGAAGTTCGTCAACGAGGACGGGCTGCTGCCCGAGCTTCCCGGGACGTTCACGGTGCTGCGCGACGGCAGGATGACCGACACCGAGATCCTGAGATGGCTCTTTACCCCTGATGACACCCTCCCGGTGCCGGGCGCCCCCATGGACGCGCTGCTGGCAGGTTTCAAGACCGAAATCCGGCGCCGCGCCATGGAAGCCGCCTTCTGATTTCGACGGTCACCCGATCGTGAGGCACGCCTCGTATGCCGCGATGCTCGCCTTTGTCCTGATCGGGACCCTGCCGCTCCACCGCTACTACCACCTGAGTGTGTTGCGCCAGCCGGTGCGTCTGTTCCTGGCGCTCGCACCGGTCGCCGTCGTGTTCATCACGTGGGATCTCCTGGCCACCAGCGCTGGCCAATGGCAGTTCGACCCGGCCCAGACGTTCGGCATGCGTTTGTGGGGACTGCCGCTGGAGGAGTACGCGTTCTTCCTGGTGATCCCGGTGGCCGGCATCCTCACGTTCGAAGCCGTGACAGTCGTCCGTGAGAGGCGCAGGGCGCGATGACCTCGTATGCCGTCGCGGCCGCCGTCGCCGTGCTGGTCGCGATCCTTGCAGACCTCGTCCTGCTGCGGACGGCGCTGACCCGGTCGAGAACCTGGTGGACGGCATACGGAATCGTCGTGGGCTTTCAGCTGATAACCAACGGCTGGCTGACGGGTCGCGGTATCGTCCGCTACAGCGACAAGGCCATCCTGGGTTCGGGCGACATTGTGTTCATCGGCAACGGTCGCATAGCCTATGCGCCGGTCGAGGACCTGGCCTTCGGATTTGCGCTGGTGCTCATGGGTTGCGCGATGTGGGTATGGACCGGCGCGAAGATGCGAACGCCTCGGTGAGCGTGATGCTGGCGGTGCGAGCTCCCATATGTCCAGCGGTAGCCAGCCGCTGCCAGGTCGGAACGACAAGCCGGCGCTCGAACACGTTGAAGTCATTGGCGATGACGCGCTGCAGAATCCGTTTGTAGAGCGTGAACGCAGCCTCCAGACACGGCTGACTTCGGGTATCGACCATCGCCAGCCCGGGTTGGGCGGAGGCGTACAGGCTCGTGGCGCGACGCACCTCGAAGGCAACGAGCGACCGCACCTGGGGTGACGGAGCTCCGGTGTGTACAGCGTGGGCGAGCAGGTCCTCGCTGACTCCGAAACGCGCCAGGTCGGTCTGTGGCAGATAGATCCGTCCTCGGATGTGGTCCTCGCCGACATCACGGATGAAGTTGGTCAGCTGGAACGCCTCGCCCAACGCTGCCGCCCGGCCTAGAGCCTCCGCCCCGCTGGCACCCAGCAGCGGGGCCATCAGCTCGCCGATGACCGCCGCGCTGCCCCTCATGTAGCCACGAAGCTCATCCCAAGAGGCGTAGCGGGTAACCGTCAGGTCCATGGCCATCGAGTCGAGGAACTCCTCCAGCAGATCGGGGTTCAGCCCAAACCTTCGCATCGTGTGCCATGTCGCCACTAGAACGGGGGCCTCACCAGGATCTGGTGGGGACGCGGATCGCATTGACATCATTGCCTGTTCGCGCCATGCGAGAAGGGCATCAGCGTCTGGGGCTGAGCTGTGGGGTGCATCGACAAGCTCGTCGGCCACCCGGGCGAAGGCATAGAGCGCCCATACATCACGACGTCGGTCGCGAGGAAGGAGCCGGGTCGCGAGGTAGTAAGTGCGCCCGTGGGCTGCGTTGATCCGGCGGCAGTGCTCGTAGGCCTTGGCCAGCTCCCGCGCGATGTCGTTGCTGGTCATGCCGTTGCTCGTCGCGTTCTTTGGTGCAGGTGCATGGTATCGCTCATCGCCAAGCCAACGAGCGATAGAGGGGATCAGGGCCGGTGAGGCGTTCTGCGGCAAGGCGTCCGCTGATCAGCACCATGGGAACGCCGACGCCAGGTGTCGTGCTCGAGCCGGCGAACACCACGTTGTCGCCCATGGTGTTGGGCGAGCGAAAGGGGCCGGTCTGTCCGAACGTGTGCGCGGCTGCGAAGGGCGTGCCGGCGCCGAGCCCGCGGTCGGCCCAGTCCCGCGGGGTGATCAGCAGCTCGGCGTCGATGGCATCGCCGAAGCCGTGATAGCCAGCATTCTCAACGGCTTTCAGCATGTGCTCGCGGTAGGGACCACGCAGCCTGGCCCAGTCAACCGGGTGCGCGTGGGCAAGGTTGGGGGCTGGAAAGAGCACGTATGCCGAGCTGCGCCCAGCCGGCGCCAGCCCCGGGTCGGTGGTCGACGGCAACGAGACCAGGAAAGACGGGTCACGCATCAACCGCCCGGTGTCGAGATCGTCGAAGACCCGCGACCAGGCATGGCCGAAGCTCATCGTGTGGTGGGCTGCGTCGGGCCACGTCTTCTTCACCCCGGCGGCAAGGACAACACACGACGGCGAATACTGCGTCCTGTCAGGGCTGCTCGTCGCCGAATGGCGGCCGGTCACGGTGCGTGCGCCCGTCGGCGATCGACGCCGTGTCCGGCCCAAGAGCTCGAGCGCGGCGGGTCGATCGGGCGTCATCACCACGGCGTCAGGGGACCAGCTGCGCCCATCGAGACTCCGAAGCCCGGTGACCCGATCGCCGCTCCACGTCACAGCAGACAGCGTGGTGTCGAAGGCGAACTCAACGCCTGCCTTGCGCGCCGCTGCTTCCATCGCTGTGGGGAGGGCATTCATCCCACCGACGGGGTAGAAGACGCCCTCGACCAGGTCCATGTAGGAGATCACCGAGTAGATGGCCAGTGCGCGGGCGGGGGAGACCCCTGCATACATGGCCTGGAAGCTGAAGACGCGCTGGAGGCGCTCGTCGCGGAAGTAGCGGGCGACCGTGGGCGCAAGCCGTGAAAACCCTCGCAGGGCAACGAGCTTGGCCAATGAAGTGCCGACGAGGTCGACGGGGGAGTCAAAGTTCCGGTCGATGAAGTCGCGCATCTGCAGGCGATACAGGCGGGTGACGAACTCGACGTAGCGTTGGTAGCCGTCGGCGTCGTGGGATCCGTTGGAACCACTGAAGATCCGGATGCGTTCGGCCATCTCGGCAACATCGTTGGTGACGGAAAGTGCTGTGCCGTCGGCGAACTGGGCGCGATAGGCAGGATCGAGAGGTCGCAGGGTGACCCAGTCGGAGAGGTGTTCACCCAGTGCCGCGAAGCAGTCGGCAAACAGGTCGGGCATCGTGAGGACGGTGGGGCCCGTGTCGAGGTGATAGGTCCCTCCATCCACCGCTGGCAGGGACACCCGCCCTGCCCTGCCGCCGGGAGCGGACTCGGCCTCCAGGACGGTCACCCGGCGCCCGGCACCAGCCAGATGCATCGCCGCCGACAGGCCCGCCAGCCCGGCGCCGACGACAACCACGTGGTCAGGCGTCGCGCCGTGATGCGCTTGCCTGATGCCGTGGAGCCGCGTGGTCGCTCGATCGCTCACGCCGAGCGGGCGGTCGAGACGTCGATGAGGGTGTCCAGCGCCGCCCTGCCCTCGTCGGTCAGTGTGGTCGTGGAGTGAAGGGCCGCGCGAGCTGACGTGCTGAGCTCCTGGATCATCTGCTCGACGCGATCAAGGGCGCCGCTGGCGGTGATCGCACCGCGCAGCTCGTCGACCCGGGGCTCGTCCAGATCCGGCAGGCCGAGCAGCTTGTCGAACATCGCGACGGTGGTCTGGCTGGCGTGGTCCAGGGTGAGAGCAACCAGGACCGTGAGCTTGCCTTCGCGCAGGTCGTCGCCCGCGGGCTTGCCCGTCTCTGTCGGGTCTCCGAAGACGCCGAGCACGTCATCGCGCAGCTGGAAGGCTTCGCCGAGGTCGAGCCCGTAGGTCGAGAGAGCGTCGAGGTCGGCTGCGCTGACACCGGCCGCCGCGGCTCCGATGAGCAGTGGGTGCTCGATGGTGTATTTGGCACTCTTGTACCGAATCACCCTGCGGGCGCACGTGATTCGTTCATCTGTGGTCAGCTCGTCCCAGCCGCGGGCGGACTCGAGCACGTCAAGGAACTGACCGCCCATCAGCTGCGTGCGCATCCGGTCGAAGACGGGGCGGGCCCGGGCCAGCTCGGCCATGGGAAGCCCCGACGTCGCAAAAAGCTCGTCGCTCCAGGTCAGGCACAGGTCGCCGCCAAGAATGGCACCGGCGAGACCGAACCGGTCGCCGCTGCCCGCCCAGCTGGCGGCCGCATGCTCATCGGCCAGGCGTTTGTGTGCCGTCGGCATACCGCGTCGGGTGTCGCTGTCGTCCATGACGTCGTCATGCAGCAGCGCTGCGGCCTGGAAGAACTCCATGGCGGTCGCCGCCCTGATGATGGCCTCGCTGTCCGGTCCACCGCCGGCCCGATAACCCCAGTAGAGGAAGCCGGCCCGCAGTCGCTTGCCACCTCGCAGCAGCGCGCTCACTGCCTCGACCAAGGGGGTGAGGTCGTCGCCGATCTCGGACAGGACGGCCGACTGGCTGGAGATTTCGGCGTCGACAGCGATCTGCACGCGTGCGCGCAGGTCGCTGGTGTCCCATGGGTTCGACAAGGGCCCTCCCGGATGCTGAGTGGTCTGAGCCTACGTGCTGTCGGTCGCATAGTCTGGCCGGCATGGCGCGCGGAACCTCATCGATCCTCCCTCAACCGGAGCACCTCAGCCGTTCGATTCCGCGGCTGCTGGCCGAAGCGGGCACGTCGTACAGCTTCGAGTTCTTCCCGCCCAAGGATGATGCGGGGGAGCGGACCCTGTGGGAGGCGATTCGGCACCTGGAGCGCGTTCGCCCGACGTTCGTCTCGGTGACCTATGGGGCCGGTGGCTCAACCCGGGACCGCACCGTGCGGCTGACGAGCAGGATCGCTCGCGAGACCACCCTGACACCGATGGCTCACCTGACGTGTGTGGGGTCGACCGTGGCCGAGCTACGTCAGGTCGTGGGGGAGTATGCCAGCACGGGTGTGCGCAACGTGCTCGCGCTGCGCGGCGACCCGCCCGGCGGCCCGGGAACCCCCTGGACACCCCAGCCCGATGGTCTCGACCACGCGGACGAGCTCGTGGCCCTGGTTCGTTCGCTGGGCACGTTCACCGTTGGCGTGGCCGCGTTCCCTGACCAGCACCCCGAGTCCTCGAGCTTCGACCAGGACGCCGACGTGCTCGTGCGCAAGGCCGACGCGGGAGCGGAGTTCGCGGTCACGCAGTTCGTGTTCGACCCCGACAGCTATGTGCGGTTGCGCGACAGGGTGGTTGCCCGCGGGCGCGACCTGCCGATCATCCCCGGGCTGATGCCGGTGACGAGCTTCGCGCAGGTACGCCGGATGGCCGAGCTGTCCGGGACGCCGCTGCCGGCTGTCGTGGTCTCGCGGCTCGAGGCGGTGGCCGATGATCCTGCGGCCATCCACGAGGTGGGCGTGCAGATCGCCACCGAGCTGGCCCAGCGACTGTTGGCCGAGGGCGCACCGGGGCTGCACTTCTACACGATGAACAAGTCGCCGGCCACGCTTGAGGTGTTCGCCAACCTGAGGGACTGAGTCCCTCAGGCTGAGGCGTCAGCGGTCGGGTCCGGTCGGTCCCAAAGGAGCTCGGGACGGAGCTCGTTCGGGTGCCCGCCGGGTTCGGTCGGCGAGGGCAGGCCGAGCCTGATGCCGAGCGTGGCCAGGACGTGATCCACCTCGTCAACGTCATAGCCCGCACGGAATGTCGTCGAGGTGAAGCAGACTTCGGTGACCTGCTGGCCGTGGAGCGTGCGCTCGGCCAGGGGGAGCGCGAGGTTGGCTGCGATGAGATCCACGAAGCGGTCGACCTCTTGCTGGTTGTAGCCGGTGCGGAACTTCGTCGGGGTGAACCTCAGGCTTGAGATGTCCATCGTGCTACCCCTCGGATCGGTTCGGTGCCGGCACCCTGTGAGGCACCTCGCGATCCTGACAACCTAGTCCCGCAGGTCCGACATCCGGTCGTGGGCGCGCCGTGGACCAGCCGCTCAGGCGACTTCGGCAGGATGCCCCCCGGTCACGCGCAACAGCTCGTCGTACGAGGTCGGGAAGACCGTGTGGGGGTGACCGGCTGCGGCCCACACCTGGTCATAGCGGCTGAGGGAGATGTCGACGACGGTCTCGACGGGATGGATGAGGGCGACGGGCGCCACGCCTCCGATCGCAAATCCGGTGTGCTCACGGACGAACTCGGCGTCGGCGAGGGAGACCTCAGTGAGCTCCAGCAGGTCCGCGACCTTGATGGTGTCGACGCGGTGGATCCCTGAGGTGAGGACCAGCAAGGGCCGGATCGTCTTGTTGCAGTGAGCCCGGAAGACCAGCGAGTTGGCGATCTGGGCGGTCTCGATGCCCAGGGCTTCGGCAGCCTGCCGCGCCGTCCGGGCAGCATCGTCGAGGACCGTGATCTGGCCGCGGACACCGAAGGACATCAGGGCTGCGGCCACGCGACGCACCGAGGGATGTTCGAGAACGTTCTCGAACACTCGGACCGGTCATATGGGCACGGTAGCCGTGCTCGGCTCCCGCACGGAAGAGGGTCGCCCAGACATCGGGGTTGACGGGCTGTCGGAGTCGCGGTGTACATTCAGATTAGTCGAACACACGTTCTAAAACGTGTGACTCGGTACGGCTGGTTCTGCGGCGGGCGCCTCGACCCCGCCCGTCGCAGAATCGGACGAACCTCCCCACGTTCGACTGATTCTCAACCTCTGCCTACGTCCCTAAGGAGCTGGCCATGGTGCGTCGTTACGAAGAGCCCATCGAGGTCCGGGCGGGTGCTGGTGGCGCCGATCCAGCGAGTGACACCAGCCGCGTTGACGACATCAGCTGCCCGGACCCCACACCCTCGGCCTTCCTGTGGCGCGGCCGGCTCTACGTCGTGCGTGACGTGATCGGGCATTGGCGAGAGCGCAGAGCGTGGTGGCGTGAGGCCCTCGATCCCGATGAGGAGGTCGCGGCGCACGGGCTGGACTGCCTCGAACAAGAGGTATGGCGAGTGGAAGCGAGCCCCGGTCGACTGGCCGGCATCGGGGTGTATGACCTGGGAATGAATGACCTGGGAATGAACAACGGGGACGGGCCTGTGCGCGGTTGGCGACTCCTGCGCGTGGCGGACTAGGCGGTGGTGATGATGACGACTCGGACATCAACAGCGCCGCGGGCGCCCTTGGCCAGCACGGTGCTGGACCTGCTCGACCGATCCCGGGCCAGCTTGCTGTCGGCCTGTCACGCTGACTCCGTCGCCGAGCGCTACGTCGAGGCTCACCTGGCCGCTTTGCGGGCTGCGGCGGCGTTGTTGGCTGCCCGCAGCAGGCCAAGCCGGCGCTCGCAGCTACGCAGCGTGTGGGAGGTGCTGCCGCAGGTGGCTCCCGAGCTGACCGAGTGGGCGGTGTTCTTCGCCGCTTCGGCCAAACGTCGCGCCGCGCTCGAGCGAGGTTCAGCCGCTGCCGTTGCGCGCGAGTCCGATGACCTTCTCCGGCAGTCCGAGATCTTCTTCGAGCTGGTTCAGGGGGCACTCGGGCTGCCCATGAGCCGGCCGTTGCCTGAGTTCATCTCCGTGACCGGGCGACAGNNGGCGACAGGCTGTGACAGGACAACCGGCTGCGACATGACAATGCATGATGCTTTTGCCCACCTGCACGTCGCGTCCGGCTACTCGTTGCGTTACGGCGCATCGACACCCGCGGCGTTGGTGGAACGTGCCGCCTCACTGGGCCAGCCCGCGCTCGCCCTGACCGATCGCGACGGACTCTACGGCGCAGTGCGCTTTGTGCAGGCTTGCGACGAAGCAGGCATCGCCCCGGTGCTCGGCGTGGATCTGGCGGTGGGCCCCGAGCGATCCAATACCGTTACAGGGCAAGGGGTCCAGGTTGCTCCTGCAGTAACTAGCCGCACCGAGACTGGCCGCACCGGCACCGGTCGTGCACGCACTGGTCGCGCCAGTCCTGCCCGGGGCGGTGCTGAGGTCGATCCCCGATACCCGCGGGTCACGGTGTTGGTACGTGGGCAGGGCGCCGGGGTCGACCCCGGCGTCGGCTGGGGCAGGCTGTGCCGACTGGTGACCCAGACCCATCTGAGTGGTGAACGCGGAGCCCCGGTCACCAGCGCCCAGCTCATCGCCGAGCATGTCGTCGACCCGAGAACAGGACAGCTGGCGCTGTTGGTCCTGCTCGGGCCGGCCTCTGACGTGGGCCAGGCATTGCTGGCGCGCCGCCCCGACCGGGCGCGCTGGCTGCTGCGCCAGTGGGTCGACCTTTTGCCGCGTGGCGGTGTGGTCATCGAGGTGGTGTGCCATGGCGGGCCGGAGGGCACGCCAGCCAGCCTCGGGCACGCTGCCCGGCTGCTGGGCCTGGCCATCGAGTCCGGGCTGCCGGCTGTACTCACGGCTGCGGTCCGCCACGCCGATCCCGGCGGGGCAGTGACTGTCGACGTCCTTGATGCTGCCCGTCGCCTCGTGCCACTGGACACGCGTCATCTCGACCGGGTGACCACGGCAGGTCATCTCGCCTCGTCGGCCCAGATGTATGCCGTGGCTCGTGACGTCGCTCGGGCCTCGGGTGCCGGGGTCAGCGGTGGCGGCAGCGGTGAACGGGACCGGGCCCGTCAGCTGATGGCCGACACCGTGGCTCTGGCGCAGGCCTGCGCGCTGGACTCGCGCACCGATCTGGGCATCGGCTCGGTGCACCTGCCAGAGCCGTCGGCCCTTGGTATTGCCTCTGATGAGAGCCCTCAGGAGGTTCTGGCTGCCCGCTGTCGGGGTGCCATTGCCACGAGATATGGGGGAGCAGGCGACGCCGAGCTGTCTGCGGTGGCCTCGCGACTGGAGGACGAGCTTCGGGTGATCGCCGGGCTCGGCTACCCGACCTACTTCATGACGGTGGCGGCAGTGTGTGACCTGATCCGTGACCTCGGGGTGCGGGTGGCGGCACGAGGTTCGGGCGCCGGCAGCATGGTCAACTACCTGCTCGGCATCAGCGGGGTGGAGCCGTTGCGTCACGGACTGCTCATGGAGCGGTTCTGCTCGCCGCTTCGCGCCCAGCTGCCCGACATCGACATCGATGTGGAGTCCGCCCGACGGACCGAGATCTACGAGCACGTCCTGGAACGTTTCGGCGGGGACCGGGTCACCTGTGTGTCGATGATGGACACCTATCGCGTGCGCCACGCGATCCGGGATGTCGGCGCCACGCTCGGGCTGCCAGTGGGCGAGATCGATGCCATCGCCAAGGCGTTTCCGCACATTCGGGCCTGTGATGTCCGGTCCGCCATGACCGAGCTGCCCGAGCTGCGTGCCAGTGGCCTGGATGTTCCTCGCCTGCGAGTTCTCTTCGACCTCGTGGAACGCCTCGATGGCCTGCCTCGGCACATCGCCGTGCATCCCTGCGGCGTGATCCTGTCCAACAGGGAGCTGCTCGACCGCACCCCGGTAGAGGCCAGCTGGCTGGGGTTCCCGATGAGCCAGTTCGACAAGGATGACGTCGAGACCTTGGGCCTGCTCAAGCTCGACATCCTTGGCATCCGCATGCAGTCGGCAATGGCACACGCTGTCAAGGAGGTGGAGCGGGTCGACGGCATCCACATCGACCTCGACGACCGGGCACGGGTCAGCCTCGAGGATGACCGGACGTTCCGGCTGATCCGCTCCACACACACATTGGGGTGCTTCCAGATCGAGAGTCCCGGCCAGCGCGAGCTGATCGGCAAGTTCGGGCCGGAGACCTTCGAGGACCTCATCATCGACATCTCGTTGTTCCGCCCCGGCCCGGTGAAGTCCGACATGGTCACCCCCTTCCTGCTGGCCCGTCAGCACTGGCGTTCGCCGGAGTACCTCCACCCCAGCCTCGAACCAGCGCTGAAGGAGACCCACGGCGTCGTGGTCTTCCACGAGCAGGTGCTCAAGATCGTGGCCGAGACCACTGGCGTCACCCTGGCCCAGGCCGACGAGGTGCGCAGGGCACTCGGGTCCCCTCAGGGTCAGCTGGACGTCGAGGCATGGTGGCGACCGGCAGCGGCAGCCAGGGGTTACGAGCCGGCTGCGGTCGACCGGATCTGGGAGGTGCTCAAGGCATTCGCATCTTTCGGCTTCTGCAAGGCCCACGCGGCGGCGTTCGCGTTACCCACCTACCAGTCGGCATGGCTCAAGGCTCATCATCCGGCAGCCTTCCTGTCCGGTGTGCTCACCCATGACCCGGGCATGTACCCCAAACGACTGATCCTGGACGACGCCCGCAACCTGGGCATCGCGATCCTGGGACTGGACGTCAACGCCTCGGGCGAGAGCTACCGGGTGGAACCGGTCGCGCCGTGGTCACCAGGTGACCGAGATCGCGACAGTGACTTCGGCTGCGTTGCCGTTGGGCAGCGGCCGGATGCCGACCTGCCCGATGGGCGGGGCTGCGGCATCCGGCTGTCCCTGGCCGACGTCCTGGGCATCAGCGACGCCGAGGTGCAGCGCATTCTGGCCGGCCAGCCGTACTTCACCCTCGCCGACTTCTGGCATCGCGCCCAGGTCAGTCGACCGGTGGTCGAGCGGCTGGTCATGGCCGGGGGATTCGACTCGATCTANNCGCGACCTGTTGCTGCATGTGGCCGAGCTCGACCGGTGGTCCCGATCGGTGCGCCGATCCAGCCGTCGGGTGGCGCCTCGTACGTCCCGGGCAGCGGCTGCCGCGGCGACCCTCGAAGCGACCCTGGCGCAGGCGACCAGCGCAGAGACGCGTGACGTGCGGCTTCTGGCCGCGGCGCAGTCCCAGGGAGGGCGCCCCGTCATACCGGCTCAGGCGCAGCCCACCCAGCTCATCCTCGACCTGGGGGACACTCCCGAGCTCGCCATGGCCACCGGCCTGCCCGAGATGACGGGGCCGGAGCGGGTCAGGGCCGAGCTGGACATCCTGGGACTGGATGCCAGTGTCCACATCATCGACTTCTATGCCCCGATGTTGGAGGCGCTCGGAGTGACCCGATCTGGTCAGCTGCTCGGAGCGCGCAGTCGCTCCGAGCTGTGGGTTGCCGGGGTCAAGGTTGCCACGCAGACGCCGCCGATCCGCTCGGGGCGGCGCGTGGTGTTCCTGACCCTTGACGACTCGACCGGCCCTGTCGACGCAACGTTCTTCGAGGATGTCCAGGGTCCCTATGCGGCGACGGTCTTCCATTCCTGGATGCTTCTGGTCCGCGGGATCCTGCGGCGCACCGGGCCCAAGGGCGTCTCCCTTCGTGCAACGGGGGCATGGGAGCTGTCCGGGCTGTGGGAGGCCTGGAGCCGAGACGGGCTCGAGGCCGTGCTCGAGACGCTGTCCGAGGCAGATGGGCGGGCGCACTCCTTGGCTGCGGCCGGGGCCGCCTTCGACGAGAGGGCCGGTGCCGGGGCAGCGCAGTCCCGATCGAGCCGGCCGGTCATGGCGCCCACGGCAGGGGGCGACGCGGCTGGTGGGATGGGCGGATCGCGCCGCCGGGTGCTGGTGCATGCCTCAGGGTTCAAACAGTCGCCCTATGCGGACATCAAGCCTGCTGGGGGGGATGCCCGGGACTCCCGCAAGCTGCCCAAAGAAGGCCACGCCGTCCCCGACCAAGGTGCGCCGCCACGCAAGCTCTGGCATGCCAGTTCCGGAAGTTCAGGCCACTAGGGTGGAACCGATCCGACCGTCATCCGAGTCGTCCCGTCAGGCCTCCTGCCCCGGCTCAGGCCTTTGCTCGTCGGCGGCCACCAGCACCAGAGGAGTCTTGCCGTGGTTGATGAAGGCCCGCGTAGCCGTCGCGGCGGCGTTGAGACCTCCTTACGCACCTCGGCCGTCTGGGAGTCCGTGCAGGCCGTCGTGGCCGAGCGCGAGCATCAGCTCGGTCGCAGCCTGCGAGTCGTGGATCTGGGCGGTGGCACCGGCGGTCTGGCGGTTCCGCTGGCCCGGCTCGGTCATCACGTCACGGTCATCGACCCCAGCCTCGACGCGCTGGCGTCGTTGTCTCGTCGGGCCGCCGACTCAGGCGTCGCCGAGCGGATCGTGGCTGTGCAGGGCGACGCCGCCAACCTGCTCGACGTCCACCCCGACGCCGACGCTGACCTCGTGTGCTGTCACGGCGTGCTGGAGGTCGTCGACGATCCGGCGGCGACCCTGCGATCGATTGCTGCTGTGCTCGCCGAGGGCGGCTTCGTCAGCCTCGTGGTCGCCACCCGTATCTCCGCCGTGCTGGCCCGAGCCCTGGCCGGCCAGTTCGCCCAGGCTCACCACGCCCTCACCAGCGACGACGGCCGCTGGGGACCGGCGGACCCCTTGCCCCGGCGCTTTGACGCTGCAGGTATCGCCGCCCTTGTCGAGGGTGCAGGACTGGCCGTCCACGACTCGCACGGCGTGCGCATCTTCAGTGATCTGGTGCCCCCGTCCTATGTCGACTCCGACGCAGACCGGGCCGCGCTGCTCGAGCTTGAGCAAACCGCTTCGCGTCATCCCCACTACGCGTTCCTGGGACACATCGGTGCAGCCCTGCACGTTCTGGCTCGACGCAGCTGATCTGCGGCTCTGTCCGCCCCATGCCGGGGCGGTTCACGCCCCTGTGGCACCGCTCGATGGCTCGTCGCCGGCCGCTCGGCGATTGTCCGGACGATGAGCCGACGCCAGTTCGCTGTCCCCGAACGGCCGGACGACCGCCGGCCTGATGACGACGGTTGTTCGATCCTGCACGTGGACATGGACGCGTTCTATGCGTCGGCGTCCCTGCTCAGCCGTCCCGAGCTCAAGGGCACACCCGTCATCATCGGCGGCGGAGGCAACCGCGGGGTCGTGCTGTCCGCGACCTACGAGGCCCGAGCGTTCGGAGTTGCTTCGGCGATGCCGATGGCACGGGCCCGTCGACTGTGCCCGCAGGCCGCCGTTGTCGCACCTGACTACGCCCGCTACGAGCGCATCTCCCACGCGGTGATGGCCGTGTTCGCCAGCGTGACTCCGATCGTCGAGCCGCTATCGATCGACGAGGCGTTCCTTGACGTGTCCGGCGCCCGCCGGCGGTTGGGCACACCGCGCCAGATCGCCCAGCAGATCCGCGACACGATCTCTGACGAGCAGGGCATCACCTGCTCGGTCGGGGTTGCCTCGACCAAGTTCATCGCGAAGCTCGCATCGGGCCTGGCCAAGCCCGACGGCTTGCTCGTCGTGCCCGAGGCCGAGGTGGTCGGTTTCCTTCACCAGCTGCCGGTCGGCGCGCTGTGGGGTGTTGGTGACCGCACCGAGGAGGCGCTGCAACGTCTGGGGCTACGCACCGTGGCAGACATCGCCCATACGCCGGTGGACACGTTACGGCGAGCTCTTGGCGACAACATGGGCCCTGCTCTGCATGAGCTGGCCTGGGGGCGCGACACCCGCATGGTGGTGCCGACCCGTCGTGAACGCAGCATCGGCGCCGACGAGACGTTCTCCTACGACGTGGACGACCCCGCATACATCCACCGAGAGCTGCTCAAGCTCAGCGACCGCACCGCGGCCCGAGTGCGCGCGGCAGCGATGGTGGGACGAACGATCACCGTCAAGGTGCGATTCTCCGACTTCACCACGATCACGCGGTCCAGGACACTGCGTGACCCGACCGATGTCAGCCGAGACATCTTCGCCACCGCCTTGTCGCTCTTTGACGGGCTGGGTCTACAGCGTGCCCGGCTGCGCCTGGTCGGGGTACGCATGACCGGCCTCATGGACTCCGATCAGGCACCCATCCAGGGTCTGCTCGACGAACCGGCGCATGGCTGGCGCGACGCCGATCGGGCGGTGGATCGAGCCAGCGCACGGTTCGGTGCCGGCGCCGTTGGCCCGGCCAGCTTGGTCCAAGGTGAGAGATCGGCTACCACTCCGACGCGCGGCGACATATCCTGAGGGAGTCGTTGGTACAAGGGTGAGACCGAGTGCCGCGCATCGCCGGTTCAGTCAACACTGTTGGGCCGTCGGGCTGTCTTAGTCGTTGGCGGATCCGGGCGCACGGGAGGTCTAAAGTGCCGCTTTCAGAGCACGAGCAACACCTGCTTGAGCAGATGGAACAAGCGCTGTATGCCGAGGATCCGAAGTTCGCCTCGCAGATGCAGGGATCAGCCGCGCGCGCGCGCCTTCGGCGCCGCATCATCGTTGGCGCCGTCTTTGTGATTGTCGGGCTCGGGCTCGTCTTCCTGACCGTGGTCCAGAACGTTGTCTGGTGGGGCGCTGTGGGTTTTGCGTTGATGGTGGGCGGCGTCGTCTATGCGATCACGCCGGCCAAGGCGCCCAAGGTCAAGCTGGGTGCTGTCGGTCAGGACGGATCGGTGCGTGAGCACGA
>PKWT01000152.1:22757-23456 GCA_003132125.1 Micrococcales bacterium
GGCCAACCTCTGTGGTCAGCCCGTTCACAGCCAAGCAGTCAGTCTGTCGAGCTAGCGTTCCTCGACGCTGGCCGAGGCGGGAGTCTCGTGCAGCCGTTCGGTCTCATCCTGGATCTCGATGGCCAGGTGCTGGAGCTTGGGCAGGTGCTCGCGGCCGTGGTGCGCGCAGAAGAGCAGTTCGCCCCCTGAGGTGAGGCGGACGAGCACGTAGGCCTGGGCGCCACAGCGGTCACAGCGGTCGGCTGCGGTCAAGGTCGGTGCCAGTGCAGTTGTCACGTCAGCCATCCATTTCGTCGTAGTGGGCGTTCTGTCAGTCTCCAACAGTCAACGCGTCTCACAGCCATCTGTCCTCGTACGTCTGCACCCTCTTGTCTGGTCGTTTGTGTTGACGACGAACCTATTCGCCGGTTGTAACAGTCAAACACGCGGATTGCTTCCCCAAGTGCATTGCGACACCATATGGACAAAGTCGCGTCGAGTTTCGCTCTCCGCGCAATGCTCATGACACCCGTATGCCGCGTGCCTGCCGACGCCTTGTCAGGCGTGAGAGATAACCTGCGAGGGAGTTCTGCGGTCGGCCCCGGCCGGCCCCTTCCGTTGCACCGAAAGGACGTCCGTGGCCACCGCCACCCGCACCAAGAAGACCGTCACGGCAGGCGGCGCGTCTGTCAACGGCACCTCTGACGCCGGCACATCTGA
>PKWT01000446.1 GCA_003132125.1 Micrococcales bacterium
CACGACCTGTGCCAGAGCAGGATCCGGCTACGGGACGACAAAAGGCTGCGGTGATCGTCGGTCACATGCTCCGCTGATACCTGTTCCCCTTGCGGGCACGGGCTGGCACGAACGAAGTTGCAACAATGCGTCACCGATAGCATAATGCAAGCATGACAAATGTGCTCGTCCGTGACCTCACCGAGGAGACACACCGAGAGCTCCTCCGCCGGGCCGAAGAGCGCGGGCAGTCGCTGCAGCAGTACCTCGCCGCCGAACTCACCCGGCTGGCCGTCTCGCCCACCTTGGACGACGTCCTCCGACGGATCGACACCCGCCGTGGTGGTCGTGTCGGCTTCGCTCAGGCGGCAGCAGACCTGGCCGAAGAGCGTTCCCGCAGGTGATCGTCGTCGACGCCTCCGTGCTGGCCAACGCCATCGGCGACGACGGGGAAGCCGGTCGGCAGGCCCGTGAACTGCTTCGTGTGCACCGAGAGCTGGCCGCACCTGATCTCGTTGATGTTGAGACAACCGCCGTTCTCCGGCGGCGCTGGCTCGCTGGCACCCTCAGCGACCAGCGATTCGAGCAAGCCATCGAGGACCTCACTGACATCCCGCTTGCCAGGTTCCCCACGCTTGGGCTAATGCGCCGAGCCTTCGAGCTGCGCGCAAACGTCACTGCCTATGACGCGTGCTACGTCGCCCTCGCCGAGGCGCTCGACTGGCCGTTGTGCACGGTCGACCGTCGTCTTGCTCATGCCTCCGGACCACGATGCACCATGCAGCTGATCACACTCCCGGGCTGATCGCTGGGACGAGGATCCACACGTCGCAGATGTGGATCGGCCTGCGGGACAGGCGTTTGCGCGTGGTGCCTCATGTCAATGTGCTCGCGAAATGGGATGCGCGTGCCTCACGTAATTTGCTCACGAAACTTGATCCCTGAGGGTGAGGGTCTTGTCTTTGGCGGAGAGGATGAGGGCTTGCTGGATCCGGTTGATGTTCCGGGTCAGGTCGGCCGGGTTGGTCTGGGCGTAGAGCAGCTGTAGTCGGTGTTCGGCGTCGTCGCCCAGGAAGCCGGCCTCTTCGCGCAGCCGCTGGTAGGGGGTCTTGGGTTTGTCGTAGGTGCGGGTGTTGCGTCCGGCCTTGGTGCTGCGCCACCCGTTGGCCTTCTTCGTGGCCAGGAACAGGTTCTTGCGCAGGTTCACAAACCCCCACAGCTCGTTGAGCAGGGCGAGCTCTTCGGGGGTGTCGTACCGGTAGCGGAACGCGGACTTGCGCACGATGTCGCCGTTCTTCTGCTCCACGTGGGCGTTGTCGTTGGAGGTGTGCGCCCTCGCACGGGTCATGAAGATCGTCCGCTCGGCGCACCAGGGGAATCAGGGCGTGGTTGATGAATTCTCCGCCGTTGTCACAATCCAGGCCAACCATCGGATACGGCAGCCGGTCGGTGACCTCTTCCATGGCGGCCACGACCCGGGAGTAGGCCCGGTTTCGAATAGCAATGTTCACCGTCCAGCCGAGGTAGACGTCGGTAGCGGTCAGGGTCCAGGCGTGCTCACCCTTGAGACTGTGCCCGCAGTGAGCGACCAGATCGATCTCGAAGAACCCTGGGGCCTGCTCCATCTTGTCCATCGCCCGACGGACCACGATCGAGGAACGCAACGTGGCCCCCGGACGGGTCGCGGACTTCGCCGCGGGGTAACGAGCCTGCTTGGTGGGTTTGAGCAGCCGGTCGATCGTGGCCGGGCTCATGGCCACCAACTGCTCCCGCACCGCCGAGCTGAGCCGGTCAGCGACCTTGCCCAGCTCACCGAAAGCCTCCAACTGGGCCACGGTCGGGGCCATGATCGGCGCCAGGTACTTCCCACACGGCTGCCCGATCAACATCCACACCTCGATCAGAACCTTGAGCGTGTCATACCCGTACGTGCGCGCCCGTGGTTTGCGCTGCACAGACCGGGCAGGGCCCTTGCGTTTCGCCGCCGCCACGATCGCCCGCCGGGCGTTGGCCCGCGACCAACCCGTGACCGCGACGAGCTCGTCGAGCATCCGACCCTTGTCCTTCTTCGAGGCACGCGCGTACTCCCTGGCGTACTTCTTCGTGATCTCATGACGCGTCGCCATCGACAACCGTTGACCCATCCCCCAAGCACACTGCAGCACCCGAGGCAGGACCCAGGTTTCGCGAGCACTTCTCCCGTGAGGCACGCGCCGCACTTCGTGAGCACTTTAGGTGAGTCTCGTCGCCCCCTTGACAAACGGGACCACATATCAGCGGGCGTCATCGAGACCCGGGTCGAGCGCGACCGCCACCAAGACGCGCTCGGTGTTCCCCTCGCGATGTGCCGGCTTATCGTGGACCTTCCGCTGGTAAGGGCCAGACTCGCCCGAAGGCATGAGGGAGAAGGTGCGGTGCTTCAGTGGCACCTTGCCCGGTCCGGCGAACTGGACACCATCCTGGAAGCAGCTGCAATCGAGGACTTCACGGTCAGCGCCACCGACTTGAGTATTTCGTCGACGGCCAAGACGGTGCTCTCCACGGTCGGCTGGCAATGACACTTCAGGAGTCCGTGGCGGGATCCTGTTATGCGACGGAGATCAGCCCGTGGCCGCCGTCTGGAACGTCACCGAAAGCGTCCGTAGCCGGTTCGCCCTACGGACGTGGGCACGGACGACGATGCCACCATCCGAGCGGGCCCCGAGGCCCAAAGGCCCTACCTGGGGTGGTGAGGAATGACAGGTTGCGCCCACTTGACCACGTGTGTCGGCGACACCGCAATCACTGGTGTGTGATCTCTGTTCTTCCGTGGATGCCAGACGATGGGTGTTCCTAAGTCGCAGGTGCGGGTATGGTTCGGGCGTGTCTATCTTTCGTATTCGTGAAGCGGCGGACCTGCTCGGTGTCAGCGATGACACGGTGCGCCGGTGGGCCGAGAACGGTCGTGTCGCTACTGTCACTGACGGTTCCGGGCGCCTCAGTATCGATGGCGCGGTCCTGGCCCGGTTCGCTACCGAGCTGGCCGTGTCAGCTGAGCGACCCGAGGCGGCGCCCGTTGTCTCGGAGTCGGCGCGCAACCGGTTCGTCGGGCTGGTCACCCGGGTAGTCCGCGACACCGTGATGGCCCAGGTTGAGATCCAGGCCGGCCCGCACCGGATCGTGTCCCTGATGAGCAGGGAAGCAGCTGACGAGCTCCAGCTCGAACCCGGCGTCCTGGCGATCGCAGCGGTGAAGTCCACCAACGTGGTCGTCGAAGTGCCCGCCCATCGCTGAGCCCGCAAAGCGGCTCACGCACACATCAGAACCCCCCAACCGCCGCCCCACCGAACCTGAACCTTGGAGCAACAGATGCGTCGAAGCGCCCTCACCCTGACCACCGTGGCCGTAGCCGGGCTCCTACTGGCTGGGTGCAGTTCCTCCAGCACTACCGGCACGTCCTCGGCGACGCCTTCGGCACCGGTGTCCAGTACGCCGGCACTGTCGGGCACGATCAACGTGTTCGCCGCAGCCTCCCTGAAGGAGGCCTTCACCAAGCTCGGTGCCCAGTTCGAGACCGCCCACCCCGGCACCAAGGTCGTTTTCAACTTCGGCCCCAGCTCCGGCCTGGCGACCCAGATCACTGCGGGCGCGCCCGCCGACGTCTTTGCCTCGGCCAGCACCAAGAACATGGACCAAGTCGTCAGTGGCGGCCAGGTGACCTCCCCGACGAACTTCGCCAGCAACGTCATGCAGATCGCGGTACCTCCAAACAACCCGGCCAACGTCACCCAGCTCTCCGACCTGACCAAGTCCACGGTCAAGGTTGCCCTCTGCCAGCAGGCGGTTCCGTGCGGAGTAACCGCCGCCAAGGTCTTCACCAACGCCAAGCTCACCTTGGTCCCGGTCACCCAGGAGATTGACGTCAAGGCTGTCCTGACCAAGGTGGCCCTCGGTGAGGTCGACGCCGGGGTCGTCTACGTCACCGACGTGCGCGCCGCCGGTACCAAGGTCAAGGGGATCGTGATCCCCGCCGACGTGAACGCCTCCACCAAATACCCCATCGCCACCTTGACCAAGGCGCCGAACAAGGCCACCGCGCAGGCGTTCACCGACTATGTCCTGTCTGCCGACGGCGCCAGCGTCCTGACCGCTGACGCGTTCGCCAAGCCCTGAGCCGGGCTCACCGAACTTGTCGCCGACTCCCGAGCCCTTCGTGACATCCCAGGACCGACCACCAGCCAAACAGCGGTCGCGACAGGCTGCCCGCGCGGTTCAGTCGCGCAGGGCGATCCCGTGGCCGCTCGGGGTGCCGGCACTGCTGGGCGCACTGTTTCTGCTCGTGCCGCTGGCTGGGCTGCTGGTCCGGGCACCGTGGCTGGGTCTGCCACGCATCCTGGCCGACAGCCAGGTCCTGGACGCCTTGCGGTTGTCGCTGTTGTCCGCCAGCGCAGCCACCGCCTTGTCCTTGGTGTTCGGTGTGCCCCTAGCGTGGGTCCTGGCCCGCTCACAGGTCCGAGGCATCTCGGTGCTGCGCGCCCTGGTCACCCTGCCATTAGTACTGCCCCCGGTCGTAGGGGGTGTCGCCCTGCTGCTGGCCTTCGGACGCCAGGGCATCCTGGGTCGGCTGCTGGACGAGTGGACCGGCATCACGTTGCCGTTCACCACCGCGGGCGTTGTCATCGCCGAGACGTTTGTCGCCATGCCCTTCCTGATCATCACCGTCGAAGGAGCCTTCCGCGCCGCCGACCGCGGCTTCGAGGAGGCAGCTGCCACCCTCGGCGCGTCCCGACTGACCGTCTTCCGGACGGTCACGATCCCCCTGATCGGACCGTCGCTGCTGGCCGGGGCCGTGCTGTGCTGGGCCCGCGCCCTCGGGGAGTTCGGTGCCACCATCACGTTCGCCGGCAACTTCCCGGGGCGCACCCAGACCATGCCACTGGCCGTGTACGTCGCCCTGGAGAGCGACCCCGAGGCAGCCGTGGCTCTGTCCCTGGTTCTGCTCGTTGTCTCCATTGCCGTGCTGGCCGGCCTGCGCGACCGGTGGATGACCACCGGAGCCGCCGGATGACGACGAACGCGGGCGAGGCCCTGGTCATGTCCGGCACGGTCGAACGCGGCAGCTTCCGGCTGGAGGCAGACCTGCGTGCCGCCCCCGGTGAGGTCCTTGGCGTCCTGGGTCCGAACGGAGCCGGCAAAACAACGCTGCTGCGGGCCCTGTCAGGGCTCGAGGCTCTCACCACCGGATCGATCCACCTCGGCAATCTGACCCTGGATGACGCCGCGACGGACACTTTCGTGCCCGCGCAGCACCGCCCGGTCGGCCTGGTCTTTCAGAACTACCGGCTGTTCCCGCACCTGGACGTGCGCGACAACGTCGCCTACGCCCCCCGGGTCCAGGGTGCCGGGCGCCGGCAGGCCCGCGCGGCCGCTGACACGTGGCTGGAGCGCCTTGACCTGACAGCGCTGGCCACCCGGCGCCCGCACCAGATCTCCGGCGGGCAAGCCCAACAAGTGGCGCTGGCCCGAGCCCTGGCGGCCAACCCCAGGTTTCTGCTCCTGGATGAACCCCTGTCCGCCCTCGACGCCAAGACCCGCCTGGACGTGCGCGCCCACCTACGCCGCCACCTTGACCAGTTCGCCGGGCCGGTCCTGATCATCACCCACGACCCCCTCGAGGCGATGATCATGGCCGACCGTCTCCTGGTCATCGAGAACGGCCGCGTCGTCCAGCAGGGCAGCCCCGCCCAGGTCGCCAGCCAACCAGCAACCCAATATGTCGCCCGGCTCGTCGGGCTCAACCTCTACGCCGGCACACTCGAAGTGGCCACCCGTCGCGTGTACCTCGACGCCGGCGGCACCTTCACCGTCACCCTGAGCGAAGACGACCCCACCGCTTCCGCGCCAGACGAACCGTCCACACGCCCGGTACTGGTCGGGTTGCGCCCATCAGCTATCACCATCCACACCGCGCCACCCACCCACAGCAGCCCCCGCAACGTATGGAAGGGAACCGTGACCGGCCTCGAGCAACTCACCGACAGGGTCCGCGTCCAGGTCGACGCCACCCCGCCTGCGCTCGTCGACATCTCCGCCGCAGCCGTAGCCGACCTCGCCTTACAACCCGGCACCGCAGTGTGGCTCTCAGCCAAAGCCACCGAGACCGAGGCGTATCCCGACCCCGGCATCCACCGCAAGCCATGACTCTTCCCGGCGCCCCTGACCCATTGCGAACGACCATCATCCAGCTCAGATGTCCGCCGATGCGGAGAGCTCACGGTACCGTCGCCGGACGTTCGTCTCAGCG
>PKWT01000475.1 GCA_003132125.1 Micrococcales bacterium
GAGGTTCACGTTGTCGGAGGTGTTCCTCTCCCACTGCCGGTTCATCTGGGCGTCGCTGGCCCCGGTTGCCGTGTTGATGTTGACGAGCTGAGGGGCCGCGTCGTCGATCGAGACGGCGTACTGCAGCCCGCCGTGTGCGAGGACATCGTTGCGCGGTGACAGATGCGCCAGGACCTTCACCGCACCTGAGCTGAACGTCGTCATCGTGTACTCCAGCCGCGGACTGTTGCCTCCGGGTGTCTGGCTTGGCGCGGTGACCGGGAATGGCTCCATGCCGGAGTCGGTGCGGCCGATGTCGGGGATGCGGGTCCACGTCACCCCGTTGCTGTTGACTGCGCGGGTGTAGCTGGCCGCATTCATGCAGACGTAGCCGTTCGACTCGACGAAGCCCTGGAGGTCGCGACGAGACACGTTCGGGTTCTCGACGACTGCCTGCACGACGACGCTGCTGCCATCTGGACCGGTGACCGTGATCGGTACCTCGGTGGTCCCCCTGGGCACCTGGTTCCAGTCGACGCGCAGGGTGGCACGAACCTGACTGTGGACCGTGCCCCGGCTCGGCGTCACGATCAGCCACGACGCCCCCGCCGTGATGGTGTAGCCGAATGGTGCCGAGCCGCGGTTGAACACGTCAATGAATTGAGCCGGCTGCGTCTGGTAGGGGCTGAAAGCCGGCAACACTGCAGGGGTTTGAGCCTGCGGCCACCACTGATCGGCGCCATCGATCGACACGCCCATCTCGGCACTGCTCGGTAGCTGGATGCGCTGGACCGCGGGGAAGATCACGTCCAGCAAGGCGACGTTGTTCAGCTCAGGCTGCTGCCATGGGGCGTTGGGACCGTAGCGCGCCACATCGCCATAGTCGATGTGCGGCTGGGTCTGGAACCCCTTCCACTTCCCGTCGGCGAGGGTGTTGTTGTAGTACGCCGACATCGCCTGGTCGTCGGCGAATCTCGCCTCGGCCGTGTCTGCGAGCTGGTTGGTCAGCGCACGACCTTGCCCGGCATACATGATGTTCGTGAACTCCGCGTTGCGCAGCGCATACAGATTTGCGGTCGCCTTCACCTCGTAGAGCACGAGCTCGTAGTAGGCGTCCTGTTTGTTCGCGGGAAGTCGGCGACCGAGGGCCTCGGCTCTGGCTGCCAGTCGCTGCCAGTCGGTCGTCACGCGGTCGAGCTCCCGGTAGTTCGTGAGGCTGAACGGACTGGCCTGGTCGTCGTACACCACCGCCGAAGAGTCGGTCGCCAGGTCCTTCGTCGAGTCCAGGGTGATCTTGCGGTTGAGCAGCTCCGGCTTGCGGCGCGACTGCAGCTGACCGTAGGCGTGGAGCACGGCCGCGATCGGCGCGGCCTGATCCCAGCCGAAGTTCTCGGCAGCGTACTGCCTCTCCCAGTCTCCGATCCCCTCCAGGGATATGGCGTTGGGGTTCCACGCGTAGTCGAGGAAGAACTGCAGGGACTCCTCGTTGTTCTTGACGTCGCCGACGTTGGCCATCCAGAGCCGGGAGTCGCCGTAGCTGTAGGCCTGGTGCAGCTGGTCCCAGGTGTTCTGTATCGAGGTGGTGTCGGCCCACTTGTAGTTGCGGCCGCCGCCAACGTAGTCGAAGTGGTAGTACAGGCCGTGTCCCCCGCTTCGAACAGGCAGGCTTTGGTCGGGCAGCTGACGAATGTTTCCCCAGTTGTCGTCTGTGAAGACCACGGTCACGTCGTCCGGCGGACGAAGTCCGTTGTCCCAGTACCGCAGGACCTCCTTGTAGAGCGTCCAGACCTGAGGAATGGTCGTGACGTCCTTGCCGGTCACATCGGCCAGGATCTGGCGCTGGGTGCTGATGATGCTGGTCATGAGTTCGCTGCCGGTACCGTCGGGAAGGGCCGTGTCGCCGTTGCCTCGCATGCCGAGGGTCACGACGCCCTCGGCCTTCTCCTGCACCATCCGCTTGATGCCGTCGGTCCAGTAGGCCTTGATGGCTTCGGCGTTGCGCACGAAGCTCCATTCGCCGGTGCCGCCGTAGGCGTCGTGGCCTGCCGTCGTGATGTTTCCGCTGCTGTCGCGCACCGCAGCCACCGCGTGCCGGTTCCACTCCTCGATGCCGCGCATCATCGGTGCCTCGTGCGACGTGCCCATGACAATTCCGTATGCCGTCGCGGTGGCCTGGTTCTGCGGGTCGTCCTCCTCAAACGCTCGGCCCCAGACGGCAGGCCAGACGTAGTTCGCCTTGAGCCGAAGAGCCAGCTCGAAGGTCTTCGCGTAGAAGTCGTGGTTGAACCCACCGGGGTAGTTGGGGGCCTTGCCCGCGCCGAACATGCCGGGCACCCATTCGCCGAGCCCGGGGTTCTCGTCATTGATGAAGAACCCGCGGTACTCCACCACGGGTGTCCCCTGGGAATAGCTCCCCGGCAGGACGTACAGCGCCTCCTGGTGGGTCGGCACGACGTCGTCCCACCAGTACCACGGCGAGACCCCGATCTTCCTGGACACGTCGTAGATCCCGAAAATGGTGCCGCGCTGATCACTGCCGGCAATGACGAAGGCGGCGCGCACGCCCGGGAGCGGGTTCTGCACCACCTGCTGGAGCGACGTCTCCCGCTTGCCCTCGATTCCCGACACGTCGAGCTTCTTCGCGGCCACGAGATCGTCGATGAGCGGGCTGTGCCCGATCGTTCCGATGATCACCACGTCACGGCCTGCGGGGACCTTCTCGTCGAAGCCCGGGGGTCGGACGCCGGTGACCCGTTCGATGTCGGCCTGCAGATCACCGGCCGCCCGCACGACTCCCGGGTGGTCATGGCCGCTGACAGCAACCGGCGCGGCAGATCTGCTCCGCACGAGAGTGAAGGCTGCGCCCCGAGGATCCATGGATATGTAGTTGCCGAGTCCAGTCATGCTGCCACCCACGGTGGCGAAAGCCGGCGCTGCAGCCGCGTCGGCGATGGCTCCGGAGACGAGCGCGCCCCCAACGACGAGTCCACCGGCACGAAGGATGTCACGTCGAGTTGCTTCGAATGTCATGTCCGGTTCCCCTTCGAAATCGTTTTCTAGAGAACGTTATCTAAACGTGCACCGTAAACCTGGTGCCCCGATAACACAACAGGGCAGCACGACATCGGTGATCGTCAGGTTGCGTGCCATGGAGGGCCATATTACGATTTGCATAACGTTATCGACAACGATTGACATCCAGTGACGTTGCTGCGAGAGTCCATAACGTCCCGAGTCGACGACGACGAGGAGTTCGGCGATGAAGACATCGGCTCCACTCCCAACCGTGGCTCCCGGCAATGGCGCGGCGCGGCCTGCTGCATGCAACTTCAGCACGGACTTCGCAGACCCGGACGGTGACGGCGAGTGATGA
>PKWT01000441.1 GCA_003132125.1 Micrococcales bacterium
TGGAACCAGGCGATCAAGACGTTCGAGAAGGAAACGGGCGCCAAGGTCAAGTTCGAGCCGAAGAGCTTCGAGCAAATTCGTTCGACGGCAAGCCAGGTGCTGAACTCCGACGCCGCTCCGGACATCCTGGAGTACAACAAGGGCAACGCCACGGCGGGCCTGCTGTCCAGCCAAGGTCTGCTCGTCAACCTCGACAGCGCCGTGAAGGCGTATGGCTGGGACCAGAAGCTGGCACCGTCACTTCAGACCACCGCCAAGTATGACGACAAGGGCATCATGGGCTCCGGGCACTGGTTCGGCGTTCCGAACTACGGTGAGTACGTCGAGGTCTTCTACAACAAGGACATGTTCGCCAAGCAGAATATCGCGATCCCGACCACACAGGATGAGTTCGTCGCGGCAATGCAGAAGTTCAAGGACGCCGGCATCACACCTCTCGCCGAGTCCGCAGCCGAGTACCCGCTCGGCCAGCTCTGGTATCAGCTCGCGCTGGCCAAGGCCGACCGCCCGTTCGTCGACAGCTACCAGCTCTACAAGGGCAAGGTGGACTGGCAGGGACCGGAGCTCAGTTATGCGACCACGACCATCAAGGACTGGGTCGACAAGGGCTACATCAGCAAGAACGTCACCGGTGCCAAAGCCGAGGACGCCGGCGTCAGCTTCATCAGCGGCAAGTACCCGATCTTCTACTCGGGCTCCTGGTGGTACAACCGGTTCACCACGGAGGTTAAGTCCTTCAAGTGGGGCACGTTCCTGTTCCCCGGAGCCACAATGTCGCCCGGCTCGGCCGGCAACATGTGGGTCGTTCCGGAGAAGGCCAAGAACAAGGACCTGGCGTACAAGTTCATGGACATCACCATGCGCCCGGAGATCCAGGCTCTGCTGGGTAACAGCGGCGGCGTGCCGGTCGCGGCCAACGCCTCCGACATCACAGACCCCAACAGCAAGCTGCTGATCGACAACTTCAACGTCCTCACAAAGAGAGATGGCATCGCCTTCTACCCCGACTGGCCCACGCCGACCTTCTACGACCAGCTGAACGCCGGCCTGCAGGAGCTCGTCAACGGCACGAAGTCGGCCAAGGATGTCAACACCGAGCTGGGTACCGAGTACCAGGCGGGTGTCGACAGCATCGTCAAGCAGTAGACGACGACAATGGTGAGCGCATCGCCGAAGCGGAAGAAGCGCCAGAGCCAGAGCCTGCTCCCGGCCAGCACCGGGGGCGGTTTCTGGTGGTACTTGGTGCCCGGGTTCGTGCTGCTCACCGGGGTGGTGCTGGTTCCGCTGGTCTGGAACGTCTATCTCAGTTTCACGAGCTATCGCGGCATCCGGCCGCCGAAGTGGATCGGGCTGGAGAACTGGACCAGGCTTCTGAGCGACGAGAAGTTCTGGACCTCCTTTGGCAACAGCGTCGCCATGATCATCGCGATGGTCGTCGTCCCCACCCTGGTGGGGCTCGTGCTGGCCGCGATGCTGTTCGACCTGATCGGCAAGAAGTTCGGCGGCGGGGTCGCGAGCTTCCTGAGGGCGACGTACTACCTGCCACAGATTCTGCCCGTGGTGATTGCGGCCATCGTCATCGGCTGGATCCTGCGCCCGGAGAACGGCGCGCTCAATGTCATCCTGAAGACGGTGGGGCTTGGCTCCCTGCAACACAACTGGCTCGGCAGCCCCGATACCGCACTGCCCGCGATCATGGTGATCATGGTCTGGGTGCAGCTGGGTTATCCGGTTGTCATCTTCATGGCCGCCCTGCAGCGGGTTAACCCCGAGCTGTACGAGGCCGCCGAGCTCGACGGCGCCAACTGGTTCCAGCGCTTCCGTTGGATCACCGTCAGCATCATCCGCCCCGAGATCTTTGTCGTCACCCTGACCTGCACGATCGCGGCGCTGAAGGTATTCGGTCCTATCTACACGCTGACACGCGGCGGGCCAGGCACGTCGACCATCGTGCCCAGCTACTACTCATACAGCGAGTTCTTCCAGACCCAGCAGGTGGGCTACGGCGCCACGATCTCCACGGCGCTGACCGTGCTGATCGTCATCGTCTCGTTCCTCTTCATCGCGGCTCAGAACCGCGCAGAGAAGAAGGAAAGCTAAGTGACCATGTCCCTGGCTCCGAACCACCCTGCGCAGGATGCAGGCTCACAGCCGCCCGACGCCGGCTCAAAGCCAACCGGCGCCAAGCGCAAGCCCCATCGCAAGAAGCCGTCCGACTGGGTCATCCTGGCCACCGCGATCGTGGTCGGGATCCTCATCGCGGTGCCGTTCCTGATGATCCTGGTCAACTCGTTCAAGTCGCCCGCCGACTACAACACCGGTGGTCCGCTCCAGCTGCCGACCCATCTCTACTTCGACGGCATCGTCAACTTCTGGAACCGTGTCGACTTCCCGCAGAAGCTGTGGAACAGCGTCTTCATCAGCGGGATGGTCTCGATCCTGGCCATCATCATCTCGGTCCTCAACGCCTACGCGCTCGGCATCGGTCGCGTGAAGGCGCGACTGTGGATCATCGTGCTCTTCCTGCTGGCGAACATGGTGCCGCAGGAGGCCCTGCTGTACCCGCTGTACTCGATGTTCAAGGCGCTCGGACTCTACGACAACGTGTGGAGCGTCATCATCATCTTCACGGTGATCCAGGGCGCGTTCGGAACCTACCTGCTGTCCAGCGTCTACGGGACCTTCCCCAAGGAGATCCTGGAGGCGGCGTCCCTGGATGGCGCGAGCCGGTGGACGATCCTGTGGCGGGTCATTGTGCCGATCAGCCGGCCGACGCTGAGTGTGCTGCTGATCTTCTTCTTCATCTGGACCTGGAACGAGTTCCTGATCCCGTTGACCTTCCTGGTGAGCAACGCCAACCAGACCGTGCCGGTGGCGATCAGCGTCCTGCAGGGAGATCGGTTGATGGATGTCACGACCACGAGTGCCTCGGCGCTGCTCGGCCTGCTGCCGACCCTCATCTTCTTCCTCATCTTCCAGCGCACCCTCACTCGCGGTATCACCGCCGGTGCGGTCAAGTAGCGCTGGACTCGACCCCGAAAGGCAGCACAGTGAAGTTCACGAACGGATTCTGGCGAGCGCGGCCCGGAGTGACGCCGCTCTATGCGCAGGAGGCATACGACATCGTGGCGGGGGACGGCACGCTCGCCGTGACGGCGCCGACGAAGGTCATCCAGGGTCGTGGCGACACCCTGAACCGTCCCACTCTCACGGTCACTCTCAGCTCGCCGCTGCCGAACATCGTCGGCGTGAAGATCGAGCATTTCCAGGGGTTGCGTGAGGAGCTCGGGTTCGACCTGGTCGGGACCGAGAGCGGTCATGGCGTCGTTGCTGTTGCGGATGACGGGGGCACTCTGGCGAGCGGTGAGCTCATTGCCACCGTGGCATTGGGGGCGCCGTGGAACCTCTCGTTCAGTGCTGAAGGGCGCACCCTCACCTCGAGCGGTCACCAGTCCCTGGGATACATGCAGGTCGCACATGCTGCTCCGACGGAGCAGACGCGACATCCGTCGGAGCCCGCTACGTACGTTCATGAACAGCTGGCGCTCGGGGTTGGCGAGCTCGTCTACGGGCTTGGCGAGCGCTTCGGGCCCGTGGTGAAGAACGGCCAGGTCGTGGACATCTGGAACGCCGACGGCGGAACGTCGAGCGAGCAGGCGTACAAAAACGTCCCGTTCTACCTGACGAACCGCGGCTATGGCGTGTTGGTCAACCATCCGGGCCACGTCTCTTACGAGATCGGCTCCGAGTCGGTCGAGCGCGTGCAGTTCTCGGTTGCCGGGGAGAGCCTGCAGTACTTCATCATCTACGGACCGACACCCAAGCAGATCCTTGAGCGGTACACCGCCCTGACCGGGCGTCCGGCCTCCGTGCCCGCCTGGTCCTACGGCGTGTGGCTGTCCACCAGCTTCACCACGGACTACGACGAGCAGACCGTCTCCAGCTTCATCGACGAGATGGCCGAGCGTGACCTGCCGCTGTCGGTCTTCCACTTCGACTGTTTCTGGATGCGCGAGTTCAACTGGTGCGACTTCGAGTGGGACCGGCGTACCTTCCCCGATCCGGAGGGCATGCTGGCTCGCCTGCACGAGAAGGACGTGCGGGTCTGCGTCTGGATCAACCCCTACATCGGTCAGCGTTCGCCGCTCTTCGCCGAAGCCAAGGCGGCCGGATACCTCGTCAAGAAGCCCAACGGCGATGTCTGGCAGTCGGACCTCTGGCAGGCGGGAATGGGCCTGGTCGACTTCACCAGCCCGGATGCGGCCAAGTGGTACCAGAGCAAGCTGCGGACGCTGCTCGACCAGGGCGTCGACGCCTTCAAGACCGACTTCGGCGAGCGCATCCCGCTGGACGTCGGCTACTTCGACGGCTCGAGCCCCGAGCGGATGCACAACTACTACACCCAGCTCTACAACCAGGCCGTCTTCGATGTGCTGAAGGAGGCACGCGGTGAGGGCGAGGCCGTGTTGTTCGCCCGTTCCGCCACCGTCGGCGGCCAGCAGCTTCCGGTGCACTGGGGTGGCGACTCCACCTCGACGTACGAGTCGATGGCTGAGACCCTGCGAGGCGGGCTCTCCCTGGCATTCAGCGGGTTCGCCTTCTGGAGTCACGATATCGGTGGTTTCGAGGGAACGCCGGACCCCGGAGTCTTCAAGCGGTGGACCGCTTTTGGCCTGCTCTCGAGCCATTCCCGCCTCCACGGGAGCAGCTCGTATCGCGTGCCGTGGGCCTTCGATGACGAGGCCGTCGAGGTGACCCGCAAGTTCACGAAGCTCAAGCTTCGTCTGATGCCATACCTGTTTGCGGCCGGTCTCGAGGCGACCCGGACCGGTATGCCGGTGCTCCGTCCGATGCAGCTCGAGTTCGGCGACGATCCGGCAACGGGTTATCTCGACCGCCAGTACATGTTGGGCGCCGACCTCCTGGTGGCGCCCGTGTTCAGCGCCGACGCGAGTGTCGAGTTCTACCTGCCCGCTGGCACGTGGACCAACTACTTCACGGGCGAAGCGGTGACCGGTCCCGGCTGGCGCCGGGAGACGCACGGATTCGACAGCATCCCGCTCTACGTTCGCGACGGCGCTGTGCTGGCGATCGGTGCCCGGGATGACCGTCCGGACTACAACTACCTGGACGGGTTGACTCTTGAGCTGTACCCGAGTTCGATGCCCGGCGTCCTCGATGGTTCGCGCCAGGTCACGGTCACGGAGCCGGGCGGCGAAAGCGCGGTCTTCACGATCGAACGATCCGGCGGGCGCGCCAAAGTCAGCTCGCCGTCGGCCGGCAACTGGTCGGTCAGGGTCGCCGGGGGACAAACCGTGGCAACGACCACTGGAGAGGCAGAAGTGACACTGTGAGCGTAGGCAACCCGGACTACCGGGATTCGGGTCTGGTCTTCCCTCCAGGGTTCATCTTCGGCGCGGCGACCGCGTCATACCAGATTGAGGGCGCCTGGAACGAGGACGGTCGGGGCCCGTCGATCTGGGACACTTTCAGCCACACCCCGGGTCTCGTCGTGGGCGGTGACACGGGGGACGTCGCCGACGATCACTATCACCGCCTCGACGAGGATCTCGACCTGATGGCGAGCCTGAACCTTGATGCCTATCGATTCTCGATCTCCTGGTCCCGGATCATTCCTGCCGGTTCAGGGGCGGTCAACCAGCCCGGCATCGACTTCTACTCGCGGCTCGTCGACGGGCTGATCGCCCGCGGTATCAAGCCCATCGCCACGCCCTACCACTGGGACCTGCCGCAGCCTCTTGAGGACGCAGGCGGGTGGCCGAATCGCGAAACCGCCTACCGTTTCGCTGAGTACGCGGCCGTGATCGGCGCCGCGCTCGGCGATCGGGTGGACACCTGGACCACGCTCAACGAGCCCTGGTGTTCGGCTTACCTCGGCTACGGTTCCGGCGCCCATGCCCCCGGGCGAACCAACAGCGAAGATGCTCTCAAGGCTGTACACCACCTCAATCTCGCGCACGGGCTCGCGATCTCCGAGCTGCGCAAGGTCGCGACGAACGATCCGTTGTACTCGGTCACCCTTAACCTTCACGCGTTGCGTGGTGTCGGAGACAGCGGCGGCGAGGCTGTCCGTCGCATCGACGCGCTGGCCAACCGGGCCTTCACGGGCCCGATGTTGCACGGCGCCTATCCGGCGGATCTGCTGGCCGACACCGCTGAGGTCACCAACTGGGACTTCGTCCTGCCCGGCGACGCCGATCTCATCCACCAGCCCATCGATATCTTGGGCGTCAACTACTACTCCACGACGGCCGTTCGGCTGTGGGATGGCTTCAGCGAGAAGTCGAGCGTCGACGGGCACAAGCCCGCGGCCGGGACTTCATGGCCGGCGGCGGACTGCGTCGAGTTCGTCCGGCAGGAGGGGCCGTACACGGACATGGGTTGGAACATTGCCCCGGACGGCTTCGAGGACCTGCTGCTGGCGGTCCACCACGAGTTCCCTGACCTCCCGCTCATGATCACCGAAAATGGGGCGGCTTTTCCCGATGTCGTGCACGACGGCCGAGTGCATGATGTGGACAGGATTGACTACTTGCGTCGCCATGTCACGGCCGTGCATCGAAGCATCGAAGCTGGCGTGGACCTTCGCGGCTACCTGGCGTGGTCCCTGCTCGACAACTTCGAGTGGGCATACGGCTACACCATGCGGTTCGGAATTGTGCGGGTCGACTACGACACACTTCTGCGCACGAAGAAGGACAGCGCGCACTGGTACGCCGAGCTGGCGGCGAGCAAGCGACTACCTGACTAGGGTCATAGGCCGGAAGCGTTGGTCCCGCGAGAGAGGGAAGTCGTCGATATGGCGGTGGGCGAGGTGACGCAGACCGGCATCGGCAGCAACAGCGATCACGTGCGGCGTCACAATCTCTCGGTGATCCTGGGTCTGGCCCACCGCACGGGTGGGTTGTCCCGAGCCCAGCTGACCAAGCAGACCGGACTCAACCGGTCGACCATTGCGGCTTTGGTAGCCGAGCTGGTCGGCCGACAGCTTGTCGTAGAGATGGAGCCGGATTCGTCAGGCCAGGTGGGGCGGCCGAGTCCCATGGTGCGGCCCAATCCCGGGGCCGTTGCCCTGGCAGTCAACCCTGAGGTCGATGCGATCACCATCGGAGTCGTGGCGCTCGGCGGCAAGGTGCTCAAGCGCGTCCGGTATCCAACCCCGAACGGCGCTTCGGCGACGGAGACAGTAGCGATCTGCGCCGCCGTGATCGAAGGAGTGCGTCCGGAGCTGGATGCTGGTTACCGAACCGTGGGAATCGGAGTTGCGGTGCCTGGCCTGGTACGTGAACAGGACGGCCTGGTGCGTCTGGCCCCACACCTCGGCTGGGTCGATGAACCAATCGCCCGAATGCTGACGGATGCCACCGGATATCCGGTCGTGGCCGCGAACGACGCGAGCCTGGGGGCATTGGCCGAGAGCACGTTTGGAGCTGGTCGGGATGTGAACGACCTGATCTACCTCAACGGTGGTGCAAGCGGGATCGGCGGCGGCGTGATTACGGGGGGAGCTTCGCTGGTCGGCATCGCAGGTTACGCAGGCGAGTTCGGTCACACGCTCGTCAACAGCGCAGGAGTGATCTGCAGCTGCGGAGCTCTGGGCTGTCTGGAGACCGAGGTGGCGAGAGCTCCACTTCTCAAGCTCGTTGGGTTGACGGATGCGGACTGGGATGAGCTCGAACTGGCGCTCAGGG
>PKWT01000325.1:0-2177 GCA_003132125.1 Micrococcales bacterium
TTGTTGATCACCACGTCGAAGACTGCCGCCGCCGCGAGCTCCGGCCGGTCCGCGTGGGCGACCACGACCGGCGTGCCGTCAGACAGCTGGGCCTCGAACACGGGCAGCCAGCCTGGGGCAAGATCCGCCGGAGTCACGACGTCGACGAGGCTCTGGCTGGCACCGTCGACGGTGTCCACCCACAGCTGAACCGAGCCGCGCCCCAGTGGGCCCTCTCTCAGAACCGTTGGGGGCACGACGTTCCAGCCCCCGACCGCCGACAGGACGAACGACGCGGCCTCGCGTTCGGCGAGCGTTCCCTGAGGGAAGTCCCAGAGCGGGCGCTCGCCCTCGATCGGCTTGTAGATCACCCGGGTCCGGACGTCGCCCAACGTGAGCCACCCGAGTAGGGCCAGGTTGCTCGCGTCCACCAAGCGGCCTTCGACCTCGATCTCGCCGAACGTCAGGACGTCGAGGATGTGGGCGACGTCTTCTTGCGTCCAGGGTGCCGGCACGTTCATTCGGACGACTCAGCGCTCAGCGTTTGTACCCGTTGGCGCGCGGGCATACGTGTCCGGTCGGGTCGAGGGGACCACCGCAGAACGGGCAAGGGGGGCGTCCGGCGGTGACGACCTTGGCGCACCGACGGGCGAACGCGCGTGCTTGGCCAGGGGTAAGCACCACCCGCAGGACGGTCTCGAACTCGCCGGGGCGCTCGGGCTCAAGGGTCGGCTCACCTTCTTCGTCGACCTCGACCACTTCCTGCCCGTCGTGGCACTCCAGGATGAGGACACCGCGGTCGGCGTCCCACCCGATGCTCATCGTGCCGACCCGGAACTCGTCCTCGATGGGTGTGTCCAGGGGGGCAATGTCCTCAATGGTCTCGCCCAGCGCGTCGGAGGCCGCACCGCCGGCGAAGTCGTCGAGCAGGTCATTGATCCGGTCGGCAAGCGTGCTCACCTGTTGCTTCTCCAGCGACACACTGGTCAGCCGCGCTCCGGCGCTGGCCTGGAGGAAGAAGGTCCGTTGCCCCGGCGGCCCGACCGTGCCCGCAACGAACCGGTCTGGGGGGTCGAACTCAAGAACCGGCATACGGTCGACTCTAATCAGTGAACCTCCCCTCCCTGAGGGGAGGGGCTTCTTGTCGTTAAGCCGCGTGAGCGGTTTGGCGAAGGGCAGTTCCTGCCCGCAAAACGTTGATCGCACCGACCGTGTCGGCATTCCCGGTGAAGGAGCACTGCCGGCAGGTGAAAACGGCTTGTGAGGGCCGGTTTCCCTTGGCGCAGTGTCCGCAGTCGGGACAGGTGCGGGAGGTGTTGGCGGGATTCACTGAGATCACGTCACGTCCAGCGTTTTCAGCTTTGGCGGTCAGCACACTCAGGAACACCCCCCATCCCGCGTCAAGAATCGCTTTGTTCAACCCGGTCTTCGCAGCCTGGCCGTTCGGCAGGAACGCTCCGGGCCGGGCGGGGTCCGGGACGGGTTTCGCCCGCTTGGTCATGTTCGGGATTTGCAGGGCTTCGTGGCAGATGACGTCATGGTCTTGGACGAGTTTCAGGGCGGTCTTGTGGGCGTGGTCCAGGCGTTGCCGGCGGACCGTCCCATGCAACGTGGCGACCCGGCTGACGGTGTTCCTGCGCCGGTTCGACCCGCGCTTCTTCCTCGCTAGGTCCTGCTGAGCAGCAGCCAACCTGGCGGCTGCCACCTTCAAATGCCGAGGGTTCGGGACGTGGACGCCCTCGGATGTGGTCAGGAAGGAAGCCACACCCATGTCAATCCCGGTGATCGCACCAGTCATGGGAAGCGGGACCGGTTGGACTTCGACGGGGATGACAACGAACCAGCGGGTCCGTCGTCCTGAACCCTCACGCTTCACACTGACCTGCCCCAGTGCGGCGTTCTCCGGGAGTGCCCGGTGCAGGCGAATCTGAACATGGCCCACCCCCATCACATACAGCTGCTTCTTGTCCCGGTGGAACTTGATGCCGTCGCCGTGCCGGAAGTCCACACTGTCGAACCGGGCGGCGGCCCGAAACCTCGGGTACCCCGGCGTCTCCCTGGCTTTGACGCGCCGGAAGAACGCCCCGAACGCCTTATCCAGGCGCCGCAGCGTCTGCTGCTGGGACGTGAACGACCACACCCCCTGGTCCGGGCGGACGGACCGGATCTCCGTCAACTGCACCATCTGCGACAACGCA
>PKWT01000325.1:2271-3996 GCA_003132125.1 Micrococcales bacterium
CCCCGCCCTAAAGGACGGGAGACCCACCCTACAAAACGGTGGACTCAGCGGTGGTGGATCCAGCGTCGAGCGAATCCGTGTCGCAACCCGCGCCTCCACCTACGGTGGCATCGCCCGTGAGCAGCGGCGCTGGGGGTATCAGGCAGGAGAGGTCGGCGCCTCCATCATTCACCCGCACCATGAACGGGCGCCGATCCGTGTAGCTCACCACGGACAACGACGCCGGGCCCGCAAGGAACCTCTGGAAATGGTCCAGATGAGCACCGGCCGCGTCGGCCAGGATCGACTTGATGACGTCGCCGTGGGAGACCAGCGCCCACAACGCCTGGGGCCCATGCTCGGCACCGACCCGTGCGTCGATCTCACGGACGGCCTGAAGGGCGCGAGCCTGCATCTCGGCGATGGACTCCCCCGCGAACTTCTCGCCATCGGGGAACCTCGCGGCACTCGGCTGGTCCTGCACCGTTCGCCACAACGGTCTCGTGGCCAGATCGTTGAGCGACCCTCCGGTCCATGAGCCATAACGACACTCGCCGACACGCTCATCCGTTTCCACGACGACGTCGACCAGTGCACTGACCACGATCTCCGCGGTCTCGACGCATCGCTGAAGGGGGCTGGATACGACGACCCGGATCGGCAAACCTCGCAAGCGCAGAGCCAGATCCGACGCTTGGCGACGCCCCGTGTCGTCAAGAGCAACGCCTTCGGTCCATCCCGCCAGCGTCCCGTTGGCGTTGGACGCAGTACGTCCATGGCGGATCAGCAGGCAGGTCGGCACGAATGCCACTGTACGGCGGGTGCGTGCATGAGTACCGAAACCGTGATGACATGAGCGATGTGATCGTTGACCAAGCCGTCTACCGCGACGGACACCGGATGCCTTGTGGAGATCTCAGCGACGAGCTCGAGCTGCTGCGAATGGCCGGCCACGGGTTCATCTGGATCGGTCTCAAGGATCCCACCGACGCTGAGTTCGACCTGGTGAACGAGGAGCTCAAGCTCCCCCCTCTTGCCATTGAGGACGCTGTCAAGGGCAACCAGCGACCCAAGCTCGATGTCTACGACGACACGATCTTCCTGTCTCTGAAGACCCTGCACTACATCGAGGCGACCTCGGACGTCGAAACCGGTGACGTGATGATCTTCGTCGGCGACCGGTTCGTCGTCACCGTCCGCCGAGGTGAGGCCAACCCACTGGCGGGGGGTTCGCACCCGCCTGGAGAACGCCCCTGACCACCTGGCGCATGGTCCCGTTGCCGTCCTGTACTCCGTGATGGACTCCATCGTCGACAACTACACACTCATCGACGTCGAGCTCGGCGAGGACCTCGATCTCATTGAGCAGCAGGTCTTCTCGGGCACTCGAGGTGTGGACGCCAGCGAGATCTACCGGCTCAAACGTGAGGTCCTCGAGGTAAGGCGAGCCACGACGCCTCTTGAGATGCCGCTACGTCGNNCCGTTCTTTGGTGACATCTCCGACCACGTCCTGCGCGTCATCGACCACGTCGAGTCCTACGACCGGCTGCTGACTGATGTCCTTCATGCCCACCTCGCCCAGATCTCGGTGCAACAGAACAACGACATGCGACGAATCTCGGCCTGGGTCGCGATGGCCGCGGTGCCCACGATGGTCGCCGGGATCTATGGGATGAACTTCCACAACATCCCCGAGCTCGAGGCCAGCGTCCTCACCAACGGGCATGAGCTGTACTACGGCTATT
>PKWT01000165.1:0-816 GCA_003132125.1 Micrococcales bacterium
CCCGCATGGGCCGCGACCTTCTGGGACCCGACACCCGAACCGATCCCGAGACCACGCGGCAGGCGCTGAACAGCCTCAGCCGCGGACTGGTCGACGGCGCACGCCACCTGCGCCGACGCGGCACCCCGGCGCGGGCGCTTGCGGTGATGGCGACGCACCGGTTCGTGTACGGCGTCGTCTTCATCGCCAGCATCCTCATCTCCCGCAACCTGCTGGAGGACCCGGCGAACGCGACCGCCGGCCTGAGGACGTTCGGGACGGTGCTCGCCGCCTCCGGCGTCGGGTTCGCCCTCGCCGTGCTGCTGACCCCGACGCTCAGCCCACGCACGGGACCGCACGCCTGGATCGTCTACTGTCTCGTGCTGGCCGCGGCGAGCCAGTTCCTGCTCACGGCGACGATCGCCCGGTGGGCCGTGCTCGCCGGTGCAGCCGCGCTCGCCCTGGCCGCACAGGGTGTGAAGATCGCGGTCGACACCATCGTCCAGCGGGACACGGACGACGAGTTCCGTGGCCGCGCATTCGCGCTGTACGACGTCCTCTACAACGCGGCCTTCGTCGGGGCCGCAGCTCTCGCCGCCCTCGTCCTCCCCGACGCCGGGTACTCGCGGACGGTGTTCGCCGCGCTGGCATGCGTCTATCTCGCAACCGGGGCCACCTACCTGACCCGGTCGCGACGGGGCACTGTTACCACACCCACTACCTGAGCGCGGCCGCACAGCTGCGGAGGCAAGAGCCCGTCGTCGCCGGCGGTTGGTACCGTGAGCCCGTGAACCTCCCCTCCCTGAAGGCAGGGGCCTCTTCTCGTTAGGCCGCGTG
>PKWT01000165.1:872-12790 GCA_003132125.1 Micrococcales bacterium
CAGGAACACCCCCCATCCCGCGTCAAGAATCGCCTTGTTCAACCCGGTCTTCGCCCCCTGGCCGTTGGGCAGGAACGCTCCGACGTTCTCGAGGTCGGGGACGGGTTTGGCCCGCCGGGTCATGTTGTCAATCTGTAAGGCTTCGTGACAGATCAGGTCATGGTCTTGGACGAGTTTCAGGGCGGTCTTGTGGGCGTGGTCCAGGCGTTGCCGACGGACCATCCCATGCAGGGCGGCAACCCGGCAGACGGCGGCCTTGCGCCGGTTCGACCCGCGCTTCTTCCGGGCCAGGTCCTGCTGCGCCGCTGCGAGCCTGGTTGCTGAGGTTTTGAGGTGGCGCGGGTTGGGGACGTGCACACCCTCGGACGTGGTCAGGAACGACGCGATGCCCATGTCAATGCCGGTGACCGCACCCGTCATCGGAAGGGGCTCTGGGGCTACTTGCACGGGAATGACGACGAACCAGCGGGCCCGTCGCCCGGAACCCTCACGCTTCACACTGACCTGTGCCAAGGCGGCGCCCGCCGGGAGGTTCCGATGCGCCCGCACCTGAACGTGACCCACCCCTTGGACCTTGAGCTGTTTGGTCGCGGGCAGGAACTTGATCCCGTCCCCGTGACGGAAGTCCACACTGTCGAACCGGGCTGCGGCCCGAAACCGTGGGTACCCCGGCGTCTCGCCCGCTTTGACCCGGCGGAAGAACGCCCCGAACGCCTTGTCCAGGCGCCGCAGCGTCTGCTGCTGAGAGGTGAACGACCACACACCCTGGTCCGGGCGGAGCGACCGGATCTCCTTGAGCTGCACCATCTGCGACGACGCACTGACCGAGGTTCTACGCATCCGCCAGGCGTCCCGACGTTCCTGCAGGCCGGCGTTATACAACTCCGCATGCGCAGCACACATCAACCGCAGAGCGTCATGCTGTTTGCTCGTCGGGTACAACCGAAACTTGAACGCCCGCTGCACAAAACCGACGGTAACCGCCGGCACCGACAGTCCCCGGTGATGAACTGGCGTCACCGTCCGTGAACGCCGGAGGGGATTCACCCCCGCTCTGAAGGACGGGGCACCCTCCCCGTAGTGCTGATGGCATGCTGACGGCATGACGGACTCGGTGATCGCCACGTCGAAGCTGGACCTACCCGTTTATGTCGCTGTGCCTTCCGGCTCGGGGCCGTGGCCCGGTGTGGTGGTCATCCACGACGCCCTTGGCATGAGCCAGGACGTGCGTAACCAGGCTGACTGGCTTGCCGGCGAGGGCTACCTGGCTGTGGCACCGGATCTCTTCCGCGACCGCGGCAGGGTGGCCTGCATGATCTCGGTCATGCGCGATGCGCGCGCTCGCCGCGGAACGTCGTTCGACGACATCGAGGCCGCACGGGCCTGGCTTGCGGCGAGGGACGACTGCACCGGTGCGATCGGGGTGATCGGCTTCTGCATGGGGGGTGGACTGGCCCTGCTGCTCGCTCCTGATCGCGGGTTCGCGGTATCAAGCGTCAACTACGGCACCGCCTCGAAGGACGCCTACGCGGCCGACTTCCTCGAGAGGGCTTGCCCCATCGTCGGAAGCTATGGGGGCAAGGATCGGATGCTGCGCGGCGCGGCGGAACGGCTCGAGAAGGTCCTGACGGATGTCGGGGTCGACCACGACGTGAAGGAGTACCCCGAAGCCGGACACGAGTTCCTCAACGACCACGAGGGTGCCGGGGACAAGGCGCCCGCAGTGTTCGCTGTCATGGGCAAGCTCATGCCCGGAAGCGGCTATCACGAGGCATCCGCACAGGACGCCCGGAGACGGATCATCGCCTTCTTCAACACGTACCTGAAGTCGTAGGACGCCTATGAATCCCGCCGCGTTCGCGCTGATGTGGCAGCTCGCCGGATTGTCTCCTCGATGCGCGCGAGTCGGGTCGCAGGACGTTTCGCGCTGGCGATCCACCAGAGGGCGCTCTTCTTCTCAGAAGTCGTCATAGCGTCGAAACCCTCCGTGGCGACAGGGTCGACAGCCAGAGCGGCAGCAAGATCAGGCGGTATCCACCCGGCGTCGATGCTCTCGAGAATGGTCCAGGATCCGTCAGTTCGGGCGCGGTCGACGGCTCGCAGCCCTGCCGGGGTCATCAGACCCTGCTCCCCAAGCCGCGCCACGCGACTCTTGTTCGTCTGCGACCAGGTTCCTCCCTCCCTGCGCGGCGTGAACTGCAACAGGCTCCGGCCCTCGTCCAGTCGGCGCAGGGTGCTGTCGATCCATCCGAAACACAGCGCCTCCTCGACCGCGTCATCGAGCGTGAGCGGCTGCGGACCGGCACTCTTGTGGTGCAGAACCAGCCAGACACCTGGACTGGTGTCGTGGTGTTCCGTGAGCCACTGGCGCCACCCAGCCCGATCGGCTGGTTCAAACTGCTCACGCTGTACGACGACCACGGTGGCTCCTCAGGTGATGTCGTGGCGCAGTGTGGTCAGGCGTCCGAACAGCGCAAACGCGATCGCGTACCCGAGGAGCACGACAAACCCCAGCCATGAGGACAGGAGCCCGGCCGCCATCCCGCTGTCGGCATAGAACGAGCTGCCGGTAATCGCCTCGCCGGCGGCGCCCGGCAGGTACTTCGAGATTCCCTGCGACCAGTCGAACTGGCCGAGGACGATGCGCAAGATCGGCTCGACGAACTGGGTGAAGGCAAGCATGATGACGATGACGGCGAGCTGGTTGGTCAGCAGGGCCCCGAACCCGACCCCGACGATTGCCCACACGGTCAGGGCCAGCACGGAGAGCGCAGCACTGCGCAGGACGATCGGGTCGGCGAGGAAGGACGGCTTGCCGAGCAGTGCGAGCACGCCCGCGCCGGCACCCACGGTCGCCGCGGTGCCGACCACCCCGAAAAGCAGGCCGACCGCGATGCTCGAGAGCATCTTGGCCGTGAGGAATACCGTCCGTCGGGGTTCGGCCAGCAGGGTGGGCGTGATGGTCTGGTGGCGGAACTCTGAGGTCATCGCCATGGCACCCACGAGGACCGGGAACACGTAACCGAGCGAGGTCGCGAGCGTGTAGAGGGTGCGGGCGATGGTCTCGGGGGTCATCGGGATCGACGGGTCCGAACCGGGCCTTCCGCCGCTCATCGAGGCGGGGTCCTGCGTCAGGGCGAAGGCCATGATCCCGGCCAGGAACGCCATGTAGCCGGCCATCGTGAGGAGCAGGATCCACCACAGCCGGGTCGTGACCAGCTTGCGGTATTCCGTGCGCAGCGCGGCCTTCATCGGGCCACTTCCTCGAGGTGGGGTTCGGCCGTCCCCGCGCCGATGTCCTCGCCGACGAGCTGCAGGAAGATGCCCTCAAGCCCGACGTCGCGCGAGGCAAGCTCGTGGAGCTCGAGCCCGGCCACGAACGCGCGCGCCCCGATCTCGCCGGCCGACACCCGGTGGATGACGGCCACCCCGGGCTGTATGACGTCGGACGGTTCGACCCGATCGCGCCAGCCGGCCTCCGTGATCAGGGCGTCCAGGCCTGCGGCGTCGGGCGACATGACGCGAACGCTCGGCTCGGCGAGGGCCGCGAGCTGACCGAGGGTCGAGGAGTGCACCAGCCGTCCCTTGGCGATGATGACGACGTCGTCCACGGTCTGCTCGACCTCCGAGAGCACGTGGCTCGAGACCAGGACCGTGCGGCCCTCAGATGCCAGGTGGCGCAGCAGGCCGCGCAGCCAGGCGATGCCCTCGGGGTCCAGGCCGTTCGCCGGCTCGTCCAGGAGAAGCACAGGCGGGTCGCCGAGCAACGTCGTGGCCAGTGCGAGCCGTTGGCGCATACCCAGCGAGAAACCGCCCGCGCGGCGTTTGGCGACCGAGCCAAGGCCCACGAAGTCGAGCACCTCGCGGCAGCGTGCGTCGCTGACGCCGGCCTGCGGGGCGTAGACCCGCAGGTGGTCGAGCGCGCTCCGTCCGGGGTGGATGTTCGCTGCTTCCAACGCGGCACCGACCGAGCGCATCGGCTGGACGAAGTGCCCATACGTCGACCCGCCGATGGTCGCCGTGCCCGCCGTCGGCGAGACCAGGCCCAGCAGGATCCGCAACGTTGTGGTCTTGCCTGCCCCGTTCGGGCCCAGGAACCCCGTCACACGGCCCGGGTGCACCGTGAACGACAGGTCATCCACCGCATGCACGGGGCCGAAGTTCTTGGAGAGATGATCGATGACGATCACGCCGTCGGTCGTCGCGTCCCGGTCAGCTCGGGAGCTCGTCGCCCTGCTCATACCGGGCCTCTCTTTCGGGTAGGGAGATGCTAGTGCTTCAAATCGGTGAGCGTTCTCAGCTCGTGGATGTTCTCAGCGGACGCGCCATCCCTTGACCGGCGGGGGTGGCGGTGACTGCGCGCTGTCTTCCGTGGTGAATGCAGCCGATCCGGCGAACTGCCTGGCCAGCTGGGCCTCGTCGCGCAGCCCGGTCGGGAACGACGACTTGGCGACCTGCCGGCGAAGGGCCGGGAGGTCCAGCGGGTTGTGTGAGGCCACCGCCACGGTGTTGCCGAAGCGCTTGCCCTTGAGCACCTCGTGCGTGCCGATCAGGGCCACATGCCCGAAGACGGTGACCAGCCCGGCATGCACACGTCGCAGGTAGGCCTTGTTGGGCTCGTCCGCGACGTTGAGCAGGAACGTTCCGCTCGGGCGAAGCACGCGGGAGACATCAGTGAGGAACTCCACCGTGCCGAGCTCGCTGGGCACCCTGCCGTTGGCGTAGGCATCGAGCACCACCACATCGGCGCTGGCATCGGCAAGCTGGCTGATCCCGCTCAGTCCGTCCACCGGGCGTACCCGGATCCGGTGCTGGCGCGGCAACGGCAGCTCACGGCGGACCAGATCGGTCAGCTCGGCGTTCGGCTCGAGGACGATCTGTGGCGACCCGGGGCGCTCGGCGTTGACGTATCGGGCCAGCGTCAGTCCGGCGCCACCGATGTGGGTGATCGCGAGCGGACCGGCCGGGAGCGTGTCGATGACCGCGGCGAAGTGGGCGATGTACTCGAAGCCAAGGTTGCCGGGATCGGCGAGGTCGACGTGCGACTGGGGGCTGCCGTCCATCATCACCGTCACGCCACCCCGGCCGTCGTCGTCGGGCACGAGTGCGATCCGCCCATCCTGGTCCGCTTCCACGTCGGCCAGACTAGGCGGAACCCTGCGATACTTCTGCACGTGACTGAGCCACTGCGGGTGCACGAGCTGGGGCGCGACGACGGCCCGACCCTGGTGCTGTTGCACGGTTTCACCGACTCGGGACTGTGCTAGCCGGATGCGGTGCGTCGCTGGCGTCACGACTACCGCATCGTCGCGCCCGACGCGCGCGGGCACGGCGAATCGCCCTGCTTCGACCCGGCCACGAGCGGGAGCAACCGGTCCGACGTCATGGTTGCCGACGTGGTCTCGCTCCTGGAAGCACTCACCCGCGAGAGCGACGAGCGGCCGCTGCTGATCGGTCACTCGATGGGGGCGGGCATCGCCGCGAACGTTCTGGCGTCGCGACCGGACCTCGTCTGCGCAGGCGTGTTGGAGGACCCGCCGTGGTTCACCCGGCCACCCAGAGATGACCGCGTGCCTGAGGAGGAGACGACCCAACAGTGGGTCCAGAGCTTCCGCGACGACCTCGACGGGGCTGCGGCCAGGGGCCGGCTCGAGCAACCCCTGTGGCCCGAGATCGAGCTGCGGCCATGGGGAGTGGCCAAGGCCCAGCTCGACCCGTCGCTGACCGATGCGGAGCAGATCGTTCGCCAGGCGCCATGGATCGACGTGGCGGCGGCCATCACCCGGCCAACGCTCCTGGTCACCGGCGGCAGGGACGACCGGGTCCTCGTCGGACCCCTGTCCCGACAACGCCTGGCCGACCTCGGTAACCAGCACATTGAGGTGGTGGTCGTCCCCGGGGCGGGGCACACCGTGCGGCGGGACTGCACCGACGCCTTCCACCAGATCGTGGACCCTTGGATCGTCAGCGCGCCGCGAGTCAGGGGCGAAGCAGCGTCTTGATGGCGCGTCGCTCATCCATGGCGGCGTATCCCTCGGCCACCTGGTCCAGCGGCAGGTCGAGGTCGCAGACCAGGCCCGGGTTGATCGCGCCGGACAGCACGTCGTCGCGCAGCGATGGAAGGTACTGGCGCACCGGGGCCACACCACCGGCGACGCCGACGTTGCGGGAGAACATCGAGCGCACCGGCAGCTCGACTCCATGAGGCACGCCGACGTAGCCGACGGTCGCGCCCGGGCGAGCAACAGCGACAGCGGTATTCATCGCCTGCCCGGTGCCGACACACTCGAGCACAGCGTCGGCGCCGATGCCGTTGGTGAGTGCGAGGACCGCAGCCTCAGCTGCCTCACCGCGCTCGGCGATGACGTCGGTGGCACCGAAGGATCGGGCGACCTGCTGCCGGGCCTCGTGCCGGGACATCGCCACAACCCGCTCGGCCCCCATCCGCGAGGCGGCAAGAACGGCCGACAGTCCCACGGCGCCATCGCCCACCACCACGACGGTGTCGCCCTCCTGGACGCCTGCGGCCGTGGCTGCGTGCCAGCCGGTCCCCATCACGTCAGATAGGGCAAGAAGCGATGGAACCATTGCGGCATCAGGGATTTCGCGCGTCGAGACAAGAGTGCCGTCAGCCAGCGGGACGCGGACGTACTCGCCCTGACCGCCGTCGGCCATCAGCCCGTCGCGGTCAGGCCCACCCCAGAACCCACCGGTGGAGCAGGCCGACTGGATCCCGACCGTGCAGTGGGCGCAGGTGTTGTCGGAGTACATGAACGGCGCGATGACGAAGTCGCCCTTGCGCAGCGACCGGACCTCCGAGCCGACCTCTTCGACGATGCCCACGAACTCGTGGCCGATCCGGAACGGCTCCTTGATCGGGTTGTCTCCGCGGTAGTACCAGAGGTCCGAGCCGCAGACACACGCGGCGACCACCTTCACGACAGCGTCGGTCGGTTTCTGGATGCGGGGGTCCGGCTGATCTTCGAGGCGGACGTCGCGGGCAGCGTAGATCGTGGTGGCCTTCATGGACCCAACCCTAGGTTGAGCAGCAGGCGATGCTGAAACAGAGAGCTGTTTCCAACAACAGGGACAGGGATGCCACGATGGACGGCATGCCATCCCGTCGTCGCATTTCGCTGGTCGAGGGTCTGGAGGCGCTTCGGGTATGGCGTGCGGACCCGTCCGCGGCGCCGCGGACCACGGTGGCCGCGGCCGTCCGCTTCACGCTTGAGGAACTGGAGTCACGTGCGCCCGGGCGGACCCTGGAGGTTCGCGTCCCGCCGTACGGTGCGGTGCAATGCGTGGAAGGACCGAGGCACACCCGTGGCACCCCGCCGAATGTGATCGAGACGGACGCCCGGACGTGGCTGGATCTGGTGACGGGACGGGCACATTGGGCCGATGCGGTGTCGGCCGGCACGGTGCGTGCGAGCGGCCTGCGGGCGACGTTGGCCGACCTTCTGCCGCTCGACGATCTGCCACTCCTTCCCGACTAGGCTCCTGGCATGCGCTTTGGACTGACGATTCTGCCCGAGCACCGCTGGAAGGACGCGGCTCCGATGTGGCGCCGGGCCGAGGAGCTTGGCTTCGACCACGCGTGGACCTATGACCACCTCGTCTGGGGCGGGTTGCCGGACTCTGCGTGGTACGGCACCACCCCCACCCTGACCGCAGCCGCCATGGTGACCTCGACGATCCGGTTGGGCACCTTCGTCACGTCGCCGAACTACCGCCACCCCGTGACGTTCATGCGCGATCTGCTGGCGCTGGACGACATCTCGGGCGGCCGGTTGATCTGCGGCATCGGCGCCGGTGGCGACATCGACAGCGGAATCCTGGGCGGTGATCCGCTGACGCCCAAGGAGCGCGTCGACCGGCTGTACGAGTTCACCGGGCTGCTCGACCGGTTGCTGACGCAGGATCATGTCTCCCACCGTGGCACGTACTTCTCCGCAGTCGACGCCCGCACGCTGCCTGGCCCGGTCCAGCGACCGAGGATCCCGTTCGTCATAGCTGCCAACGGTCCTCGCACGCTGCGCCTCGCCGTTGAGCTCGGCTCGGGCTGGCTCACGACCGGCCCCACGGTGGAGACGATCGACGAGTGGTGGGCCGCGCTGAACGAACTGTGCGGGCGGCTGGACGAAGGGCTGGCGAAAGCTGGACGTGACCCCGCGACGTTCGAGCGACACCTCAACTTCGACTCGTCACCGCAGTTCGCCCTCTCGAGCGTCGGGACGTTCGAGGAGATGACAGGTCGCGCGNNCCGTATGCCGGTGACGTCAGTGTGTTGGAGTCCGTCGCCTCCGACGTGCTCCCCGGGCTTCGCTGATGAGCCGGCGGCCCAGGTTCACATCGTTCCTGGTCACGGGCGGCGTCGTCGGCCTGCTCATCGGTGTCTTCCTCAGCCTGGTCGGCCACCCGGACACCCGCTATGACTCGGCGACCGCGCTGGGGTTTCTGGGCCTGATCTGTGCCCTGCTTGGTGTGCTGGCCGGGGGCGTCATCGGCGTCCTGCTCGACAGGCCCCGCTGAGTTCAGGGCCGACGATGTCCGGGCCGATCTCCAGAGACGACCGCTTCGGGCGGATCGAAGACGGTGTTGGCCTGTGGGAGACTGGCCACGTGGCACGCGGCGATGGGCGACTGACCCATGACCTTCTTCCGGGCGAGAAGGCACCCCAGGACGCCTGTGGGGTCTTCGGAGTCTGGGCACCCGGCGAGGACGTCGCCAAGCTGACCTACTTCGGGCTCTATGCCCTGCAGCACCGCGGCCAGGAGTCGGCTGGCATCGCCGCCAGTGATGGTCGTCGACTGTTGATCTACAAGGACATGGGTCTGGTCTCGCAGGTCTTCGACGAGGCCAGCCTGCGCTCCCTCAAGGGCCATCTGGCCATTGGCCACTGCCGATACTCCACGACCGGTGGCAGCACCTGGGAGAACGCGCAGCCAACTCTTGGCGGCACCGACGACTCCACCGTCGCCCTGGCCCACAACGGCAACCTCACCAACTCGGCCGAGCTGCGCGACCTGCTGCTCGAGCGCCATGGCGACGCCTACGCGGGCCAGCTCGGCGGCGAGCTGCATCGTGGCAACACCACCGATACCGCGCTGGTGACCGCGCTGCTCGCCGACGACCCGGACCGCACTCTCGAGGCCACCGCCCTTGATGTCCTGCCCAGGCTCAAGGGCGCCTTCAGCTTCGTCTTCATGGACGAGACGACCCTCTATGCCGCCCGCGACCCTCACGGCATCCGTCCCCTTGTCCTCGGACGCCTCGAGCGAGGCTGGGTCGTGGCCAGCGAGTCCGCGGCGCTCGCGACCGTCGGTGCCAGCGTGATCCGCGAGGTCGAGCCGGGCGAGCTCATCGTCATCGACGAGGAGGGTCTGCGCGCCCACCGCTTCGCCGAGGCCGATCCCAAGGGCTGCGTCTTCGAGTACGTCTACCTCGCGCGCCCCGACGCAACCATCGCCGGCCGGTCCGTGCACGAGGCCCGGGTCGAGATGGGGCGGCGTCTGGCTGCGGAGCACCCGGTCGAGGCCGACCTCGTCATCCCCGTGCCCGAGTCGGGCACGCCTGCCGCGATCGGCTACGCCGAAGCCAGCGGCATCCCCTACGGGCAGGGCTTCGTCAAGAACTCCTACGTCGGGCGGACCTTCATCCAGCCGAGCCAGACGTTGCGTCAGCTCGGCATCCGCTTGAAGCTCAACGCCCTCGAGACCGTCATCCGCGGCAAGCGACTGGTCGTCGTCGACGACTCGATCGTGCGGGGCAACACTCAGCGCGCCCAGATTCGGATGCTGCGGGAGGCCGGAGCGGCCGAGATCCACGTGCGCATCTCCAGCCCGCCGGTGCAGTGGCCCTGCTTCTACGGGATCGACTTCGCGACCCGCGCCGAGCTCATCGCCACCGGCCTCAAGGTTGAGGAGATTCGCGCCAGCATCGGCGCCGACAGCCTGGGCTACATCAGCGAAGGCGCGATGATCGAGGCGACGGGGCAACCGCGCGACCGGCTGTGTACGGCCTGCTTCACCGGCCAGTACCCGATCGCGCTGCCCGACTCGAGTCTGTTGGGAAAGCAGTTCCTCGAGGCGCTGCCAGGTCTCGACAGCCCGTTACCAGGACGCGAGGACGCCGAGGGAGTCGGCACTGGTGTCTCCGGCGGCGCGGCCGACGCGCTCACCCGTCCCTGAGTCCGCAAGCCAAGGGAGACAGAGCCATGCCTGCTGAACCCGCGCCCATCACCTATGCCGGGGCTGGAGTGGACGTTGAGGCCGGCGACCGGGCCATCGAGCTGATGAAGTCGTCGGTCAAGCTGGCGCAACGGCCTGAGGTGCTGGGCGGTCTGGGCGGCTTCGCGGGCATGTTCGACGCGAGCGCCCTGGCCACGATGACCCGTCCGGTCCTGGTGACGAGCACCGATGGCGTGGGCACCAAGGTCGCCATCGCCCAGGCCATGGACAAGCACGACACGATCGGGTTCGACCTGGTCGGCATGGTCGTCGACGACATCATCGTCTGTGGTGCCGAGCCGCTGTTCATGACCGACTACATCGCCACCGGCAAGGTCGTGCCCGAACGCATCGCCTCCATCGTCTCCGGTATCGCGGCCGGATGTCAGATCGCGGGAGTCGCCCTGATTGGCGGAGAGACGGCCGAGCACCCCGGGCTGCTGGAGCCCGACGAGTACGACTGTGCCGGTGCCGCGACAGGGGTCGTGGATCATGCCGACATCCTCGGCCCGCACCGAGTGTTGCCTGGCGACGTCATACTGGCGCTTGCCTCTTCAGGTCTTCACTCCAACGGTTACTCCTTGGTACGCAAGGTCTTTGCCTCGGTCGGGTGGGCGTTTGACCGGCAGGTGGAAGAGTTTGGCCGGACCCTGGGGGAGGAGCTTCTCGAGCCCACCCGGGTCTACGCGCGGGATCTGCTCGCCCTGATCCGCACCGATGGCATCGACGTCCACGCCCTGAGCCATGTCACCGGCGGGGGGCTGGCGGCAAACCTGGCTCGGGTGCTTCCGCGGGACGCGTTCGCCCGGGTCGACCGCTCGACGTGGACTCCGCCTGCGGTCTTCGACGTGGTGCGAGATCTGGGTCAGGTGCCGGTAGCGGATCTCGAGCGCACCCTCAACATGGGCATCGGCTTCGTGGCGGTGCTGCCGGCCGCGGATCTGGATCTGGCCATCGCCACGCTGAAGGGCCGAGGCATCGACGCCTGGCTGCTGGGTCGGATCAGCGATATTGCCGTGGCGCCGATACAGGACGACGTCGAAGTGGTCCGTGGCGTCAAGGGCGTCGACGGCGGCTCGGTGCAGGTCGTCGGTTCTCACCCGCGCTGAAGGACGTTTGCTCAGTTCAGGCCGGTCTTGGCGCGAAAATTCCGCGAAAATTCCGCTTGTGAAAATTCCGCTCACAGACCGGCCTGAACTGAGCAAAGTCGCGTGGGAGCGCGCGTCAAGCCTGAACTGAGCAAAGTCGCGTGGGAGCGCGCGTCAAACAGACTCGGCGCGCGTCAGCTCTCGCCGGAGGCCCATTTGGTGTATTCGTCGGGACCGTCATCGCTCTCGGCCGGCGGGGGAGTGTGGGTGACACGCTCCGGCCGGCTGTCGAACAACGACGGACCATGCAGTTCTCGCTCAAGCGCGTTCAAGTCTGTGCTCGGGCTGTAGTACTTCAGCTCCCGTGCAACCTTGGTCTGCTTGGCTTTGGCCCGGCCGCGTCCCATGACGTCGACCCCCTCGCGCGTATGCCGGGGCGGTATCGCTTGACCGGACCACACACAGTGGTTCGAGTCATCGCGGAACGGCCCCGGGAATCTCGTATTTTCGTAAGGCTAACGCTACACGGTGAAAGCTTGTTCCGTGGTGTCGGGTGCTGAGATTGGTCGGATCAGTGTGCAGGGAGCCAGATCCGGTTGCT
>PKWT01000270.1:0-12562 GCA_003132125.1 Micrococcales bacterium
CCGCAGATCGCGGCCACGCTCGCCGTCTTCATCGGTATCGCGCTCGCCGGAATCATCCTCATGCTGACCGGCCACTTCACCGGCACGGACAAGCGCCCCACCATGGACGTTGCGCGCACCTCGTTGACGGGCGCGGCCACGGTCGTGCTGTCAGGCATCGGCGTCGGCCTCGAGTCCGCGGTCTACACCACGGTCATCATCGCCTCGGCGGTCTACCTCGCCTTCCTCATCGGTGGCGGATCCGTTGTCCTGTCGTTGTTCCTGATCGCGCTGGCTGGTTGTGGTCTGCTGACCACCGTCGGTGTCATCGTCGCCATGGACACCTTCGGCCCGGTCTCGGACAACGCTCAGGGAATCGCCGAGATGTCTGGCGACGTCCACGGCGAAGGAGTCCAGGTCCTGACCGAGCTCGACGCGGTCGGCAACACCACCAAGGCCATCACCAAGGGCATCGCGATCGCCACGGCAGTTCTGGCGGCGACCGCGCTCTTCGGGTCGTACACCGACGCGTGGCAGACCGAGGTCAAGAAGATCGTTGCCGCGGGTCTCAAGGAGCAGCCGAGCAACTTCGTCCAGTCGATGTTCGACCTGCAGATCGTCACCCCGAGCACGCTCGTGGGCCTGCTGATCGGGTCCTCGGTCGTCTTCCTGTTCTCCGGTCTCGCCATCAACGCCGTGACACGCGCTGCAGGGGCCATCGTCTTCGAGGTGCGGCGCCAGTTCCGCGAGCACCCCGGGATCATGGACTACACCGAGAAGCCCGAGTACGGCAAAGTCGTCGACATCTGCACCAAGGACTCGCTGCGTGAGCTCGCGACGCCTGGTCTGCTGGCCGCCCTCATGCCCGTCGTGGTGGGCTTCGGCCTGGGCATCGGACCGCTCGCAGGGTTCCTGGCGGGCGCGATCGGCACTGGTGCCCTGATGGCCGTCTTCCTGGCCAACGCAGGTGGTTCGTGGGACAACGCCAAGAAGATCGTCGAGGATGGCGCTCACGGTGGCAAGGGCTCTGCTGCCCACGAGGCGACGATCATCGGTGACACCGTCGGTGACCCGTTCAAGGACACTGCCGGCCCGGCCATCAACCCGTTGATCAAGGTCATGAACCTCGTGTCGTTGCTGATCGCCCCGGCGGTCGTCACCCTCACGGTCGGCGATGGAGCCAACATGGCGATCCGTCTGGGCATTGCCCTGGTCGCCCTGGCGATCGTCATAGGCGCAGTGGTTGTCAGCCGTAGTCGCGAGATCGGGATCGGTGTTGACGCTGACGGCGACCCCGAGCCGACGGAAGCACCAACACCAACGTCGGTGTGACAGCAGACTGAAACACCCGGCATACCCGCCGGGACAACGCACTGGTGGCCGGTCATCTCTTCGGAGGTGACCGGCCACCAGCATGTTGCGACCTTGCCGCGCGCCTCGCTCGGCCACGCCTTGGCAGGTTTGTTGCATGAATGGCTGCCGTAGTCGTGGCATTTGTGAAACAAACCCGCCAACGGACCGTGAATTCACCGCTCGGTGGGTAGGACGTCCGCTGGGCGAGGTGAGGTGTCGCGCCTGTTTGAAGGGCTCGGTGCAGCGTCAGTTGAACTGCCAGGACCGCTTGGACAGGCCGTACCAGAAGCCGTCGATGACGCTGCGGCTCGTGAGGTCACCGGACTCGTAGGCAGCACCGAGAGAGACGAACAACGGGGCGAAGTGCTCCGTGCGTGGGTGGGCCTCGCGCGCGCCGGGCGCCTTGCGCAGAAAGTCGAGGATCGAGTCGACGTCGGCGGATGCCATGGCCTCGCGCGCCCAGGCATCGAACTCCTGCGAAGCGCGGGGTGCCCTTGCTTGTGGGCTGGCCGAGGGGTTGAACCAGCGCAAGTTGTGGGTGGTGAACCCTGACCCGACGATCAGGGTCCCCTGTTCCCGCAGAGGCGCGATCTTGCGGCCGATCTCGAACAGCTTCTGGGGCTCGAGGGTCGGCATCGACATCTGCAGGACCGGGATGTCGGCCTCTGGGAACATCTCGACGAGGGGTATGTAGGCGCCGTGGTCGAGGCCGCGACCCGGGTCCTGCTGCACAGGGACTTCTGGCGTGCGCAACAGTCTGGTGACGTCGGCCGCGAGCGAGGGGGCGCCCGGCGCGTCATACGTCACCTCGTAGTAGCGCTGAGGGAAGCCCCAGAAGTCGTACACGAGGGGCACCGTGGTGGTCGCCGACAGAGCGAGAGGGGCTTCCTCCCAGTGGGCCGAGACCATCAAGATGTTGGTCGGTCGGGGCAGATCGGCTGACCAGGATGCGAGCTCAGCGGTCCACCTGCTGTCGTCCGCGAGCGGGGGAGCGCCGTGGCTGAGGTACAGGACTGGCATCCGGCTTGTGCTGGCTGGAGAGTCGGCGCTCGAGGTCATGGTTCGACAGTACGACAAACAAGTTAAGCATTCAACTACATTGTGCGAACGACTGTCCTAGTTTGACGTGATTCACATCGCATCCGCCGCCGCGGGTTCGGGTGAACTGGACAGCAGGCGTTACCGTCTATCCGCATTGCCATGTCGGAGCAGCGACGAATCCGTTGCACGTGGTGATGGGAAGTTGAGGATGAAACGTGGCACCAAGCTCCGGACGCAAGCTCGTCATCGTCGAGTCACCCGCAAAGGCCAAGAAGATCGCCGAGTTCCTCGGCAAGGGATACGACGTCGACGCCAGCGTTGGACACATTCGGGATCTGCCCAACCCCAGCGAGCTGCCCGCGGACATGAAGAAGGGTCCCTACGGCCGGTTCGCGGTCGACGTGGACAACGGTTTCGACGCCTACTATGTCGTCGACCCGGGCAAGCGCAAGAAGGTGGCCGAGCTCAAGCGACTGCTCAAGGATGCCGACGAGCTCCTGCTGGCCACTGATGAGGACCGCGAGGGCGAGGCCATCGCATGGCACCTGCTCGAGGTGCTCAAGCCCAAGGTGCCGGTCCGTCGGATGGTGTTCCACGAGATCACCAAAGAGGCCATCGTCCGCGCTGTGAACGAGACCCGCGAGCTCGACACCAGGCTGGTGGACGCGCAGGAGACCCGCCGTATCCTCGACCGTCTCTTTGGGTACGAGGTCTCGCCGGTGCTGTGGCGCAAGGTACGTCAAGGCCTGTCGGCTGGCCGTGTGCAGTCCGTCGCAACGCGCATCGTGGTCGAGCGCGAGCGTGAGCGGATGGCCTTCCGTCGTGCGTCCTACTGGGACGTCGAGGGCGACTTCGCTCCGAATTCCGCTGCGACACAAAGTTTCTCTGCCCGGCTGAGCCTGGTCGACGGCAAGCGCGTGGCCACCGGTCGGGACTTCGGTGACGACGGACTGCTCAAGGGTGACAGCGTGACTCGGCTCGACGAGGCCACGGCCAACCTCATCGCCAATGCAGTCATGGACAACAGTGGCGTCAAGGTCACTGACGTTGCCGAGAAGCCCTACACCCGCCGTCCCTACGCTCCCTTCACGACATCGACGCTGCAGCAGGAAGCAAGCCGCAAGCTGCACCTGTCGAGCAAGAACGCCATGCGGGTGGCCCAGCGCCTGTACGAGAACGGCTACATCACCTACATGCGAACCGACTCGACCACGCTGTCGGAGGCCGCCCTGACCGCGGCCCGCGGCCAGGCTCGGGACATGTACGGCGCGGAGTACGTCCCCGACTCCCCTCGTCGCTATGAGAAGAAGGTCAAGAACGCACAGGAGGCTCACGAGGCGATCCGCCCGGCGGGTGACCGGTTCCGCACCCCCGCGCAGGTAGCCGGCGAGCTGCGTGGCGAGGAGTTCGGGCTCTACGAGCTGATCTGGAAGCGCACGGTTGCGTCACAGATGGCTGACGCTCGCGGTTCCACTGCGACCGTCAAGCTCGGCGCCACCTTGGCCCTTCCGGAAGGGCCACGCGTTGTTGAGTTCAGCGCCAGCGGCACGGTCATCACGTTCCGTGGCTTCCTGGCGGCCTACGAAGAGGGCCGTGATGACGATGCGACTGCGCGTGCGCAGGCTGCTGACGAGGAGCGTCGACTGCCGAAGCTCTCTGTCGGGGTCTCCCTCGATGTGCTCCGAGCGGCGGCGGATGGGCACGAGACGACGCCTCCGGCCCGCTATACGGAAGCAACGCTGGTGAAGTCCATGGAGGAGAAGGGGATTGGCCGTCCGTCGACCTACGCGACGATCATGGGCACGATCCAGGATCGCGGCTACGTCAACAGTCGCGGCTCCGCGCTGATCCCCACCTGGCTGGCATTCGCCGTGACCCGGCTGCTTGAGGAGCACTTCGGCAACCTCGTCGACTACGACTTCACCGCTTCCATGGAGGAGGGCCTCGACCGGATCGCCAACGGTGAGGAGCAGCGGGTCGACTGGCTCACCCGCTTCTACTTTGGCGAAGAGGCCATCTCGCTCGAAGGCCTGCGCCACCTCGTGGCGGACCTCGGCGAGATTGACGCCCGCGAGATCTCCACCATCCCGATCGGCGAGGGAATCGTCGTGCGGGTCGGCCGTTACGGCCCCTACGTCGAAGAGACCGCTCCGGTCGGGGTCGACCAGGCCACCGGCGAGGCTGCCGACGACGCCACCGGTGAGTCCCGCCGCGCCACTATCAATGACGACATCGCTCCCGACGAGATGTCGCCGGCCAAGGCCCGGGAGCTGCTGGATGCGGCTGCCGACGACGGCCGCGTCCTGGGGCAGGACCCTGAGACCGGGCGCGACATCGTGGCCAAGGCCGGTCGCTACGGCCCCTATGTCACCGAGGTGCTTCCCGATTCTGAGGAGCCGCCCACCAAGTCCACACGTGGCAAGTCCAAGGTCAAGCCGCGCACGGCCAGTCTCTTTGCGGGCATGGACCTCGCCTCCCTCGACATCGACACCGCGCTGCAGCTGCTCACCCTGCCGCGCAGCCTGGGCAAGGACCCCGCCGATGGCGAGGAGATCACGGCGCAGAACGGTCGCTACGGTCCCTACCTCAAGAAAGGCACCGACTCGCGTTCCATCCAGGCCGAGTCGCAGCTCTTCACCATCACGTTTGAGGAAGCGCTGGCGATCTATGCCCAGCCCAAGCAGCGCGGTCGGGCCGCCGCGGCTCCGCTCAAGGAGCTGGGCGACGACCCGGCGTCAGGCAAGCCGATGGTGGTCAAGGAGGGCCGGTTCGGCGCCTATGTCACCGACGGCGAGACCAACGCGACCTTGCGCAAGGATGACCAACCCGAGACCATCACGCCCGAGCGTGGCGCCGAGCTGTTGGCGGAGAAACGGGCTCGCGGCCCGGTGACCCGCAAACGCGCCGCCAAGAAGTCCACGGCCAAGAAGTCGGCGACCAAGAAAACCGCCGCCAAGAAGTCGGCGACCAAGAAGGCTACGGCCAAGACAGCAGCCAAGAAGACCGCGGCGAAGAAGGCCTGACCGTGACCGGCATCGACCCGGCCACCTCGCGGTCTCTCTCGCATCGCCTGGCGGTCGAGCAGTCGACCTGTCGGTTGCCTTCGATCGCCGCAGGGCTGGTGCGCAGTGGTGAGCTGGTCTGGTCCGGCGCGGTGGGAACCCTCGACGGGCAGGCCGACGGCGTGGCGGCGACTCTTGAGACGCAGTACCGAATCGGATCGATCACCAAGACCTTCGTGGCAGTCGAGGTGCTGCGGATGCGCGACGAGGGGCTGCTCGACCTGAACGATTCCCTCCGCCGGCACATCGACGACACGCCGTTCGGCGACATCACGATCGCCCAACTTCTCTCGCACACCTCTGGCCTGCAGGCCGAGACCAACGGGCCGTGGTGGGAGCGGACGCCCGGCGGGACCTGGGCGGAGCTGATGTCGAGCAAGCCGGGGCTGAAGTTCAGACCGGGCGCGAGATTCCACTACTCGAACGTTGGGTATGCCGTGCTCGGCGAGCTGATCGGAAGGCTGCGCGGCCAACCATGGGGCGAGGTCGTGCGCCGAGACCTGTTGGAGCCGTTGGGAATGCGCCGTACCACTGCCCGGCCGCAGGGGCCAGCCGCTCATGGCCTCGGCGTGCACCCGCTCGCTGACCTGCTGCATGTCGAGCCTGAGCATGATGCCGCGTCCATGGCTCCTGCCGGCCAGCTCTGGTCCACGGTGCAGGACCTGTCCCGGTGGGCTGCGTTCCTGGCAGGGGAGACTGCGGGCCTGCTTTCCGCAGACACCCTCGACGAGATGCGCTCGCCCATCGCCCTCGATGACAAGTCAGGGGCAGCCTGGACCGGTGCATATGGTCTCGGCACTCAGCTCTGGAACATCGATGGCACCCGGTATGTCGGCCACGGTGGCTCGATGCCCGGCTTCCTCGCCGGCGTGCGCGTCAACAACGAGACCGGTGACGGTTGCGTGGTCTTCGCCAACTCGACCTCCGGGCTGGGTGCCGTCAGCACCGATCTGATGGCCATCCTGGCTGACCGCGAGCCGATCGCGCCCAAGGCCTGGTCGGCTGACTCTGACCAGGCGAGAGTCCTGGAGCTGACGGGCGAATGGTATTGGGGCCCCGTGGCATTCACCATGTCGGCCACCCGGGACGGATACCTCGTCCTGGGTGAGCCTGGTGCTGGACGAGGATGCCGCTTCAAACCGGCAGCCGACGGCTGGACAGGTCTTGACGGGTACTACTCGGGAGAGACGCTCACCGTGGTCCGGGACGGCTCCAATCGGGTCAGCCACCTTGACCTCGGCTCATTCCGCTTCACACGCACCCCCTACGATCCGGCCGCCGACGTTCCCGGTGATGTCGACCCCGCCGGCTGGCACTAGGGGACTTGACCCTCACGCGACGTGAGGCCGCAGGGTTGGGACATGACCCCGATGACGAAGGTGAACGAGCTCGCCCACACGGCTTTGACAGTCGGTCAGGTGGCCGAGCAGCTCGGCGTGACGGTGCGCACGCTGCACCACTACGACGCGATCGGCCTGGTGGTTCCGAGCGGGCGCACGCCGGCCGGCTACCGGCTCTACACCGTCGAGGACCTCACACGCCTTCAGCATGTCGTGGTCTATCGCCGGCTCGGGTTCGCCCTGGAGGAGATAACCCTCCTTCTCGACGACCCGTCGGTTGACGTCGGCGAGCACCTGCGGCGTCAACGCGCAGCGGTCATGTCCCGGCTGGATGAGATGCGCGATCTCATCACGGCCATCGATCGAGCGATGGAGAAGGAAATGTCAGGCATCAAGCTGACCAAGGAAGAGCAGAAGGAGCTGTTCGGCGATGGCTTCTCCGAGGACTATGCCGACGAGGCCGAGCAGCGGTGGGGTGAGACCGAGGCCTGGAAGCAGTCGCAGAGCCGGACGTCGAAGTACACGAAGGAGGACTGGGCCGAGGTCAAGGCCGAGATGGATGCCACCAACGCTGCGTTCGTGTCTGCGATGACCGATGGCGAGCCCGCGACCAGTGAGCGAGCCATGGACGCCGCCGAGCAGTCCCGGCTCCACATCCACACGTGGTTCTACGACATCACCCCGGAGTTCCACCGCAGCCTCGGTGACATGTACGTCGCGGACCCGCGGTTCACCAAGACCTACGAGGACATCAAGCCGGGGATGGCGCAGTACGTGCGCGACGCGATCCATGCCAACGCCGACCGCGCGGCAGGTCAACAGTCCTGAGGCGCTGCTGTGGGCGGCCTGCCATAGGCTCAGGCGCGTGAACCTGCCAGAGCCTTCGTCGTCCTCGCTCGGCCTGTTCATCGCTCTCGAGGGCGGTGACGGATCGGGCAAGTCGACCCAGGGCCGGTTGCTGCGGGGGTGGCTGGTGGAGCTTGGCCACACGGTGGTGGTGACGCGAGAGCCTGGTGGCACAGAGTTCGGTCGCACCGTTCGACAGCTTGTGCTGCATGGCGGGCACGTGGCACCACGCGCTGAGGCCCTGCTCTTCGCTGCCGACCGCGCTCACCACGTCGAGACCCTGATCCGGCCGGCGTTGGAGCGCGGTGAGGTGGTGATCACCGACCGCTACATGGACTCCTCGATCGCCTACCAGGGCGCCGCCCGTGACCTCGGGATCGACGAGGTGCGCGAGCTCAACATGTGGGCGACCGTTGGATTGCTGCCTGCGCTCACCGTTCTGATCGACCTGCCGGCTGAGGTCGGTCGGGCCCGCCGGAGAGGGGTTCACGACCGCCTCGAGTCCGAGGCCGACACGTTCCACAGCGCGGTGCGCGAGCACTTCCTCACCCTCGCGCGTGCCGACCCGGATCGTTACCTCGTCGTCGACGGTGAGCTGCCGGCTGAGCAGATCAGCCAACTCGTCCGGGCCAGAGTTGCCACGTTGCCGGGGGTGATGCTGTGACGGTCTGGGACGACGTCGTCGGTCAGGAGCCTGCCGTGGCGGTGCTTCAACGAGCGGTCACGGACCCGAACGCCATGACTCACGCGTGGCTGCTCACGGGCCCCCCTGGGTCGGGCAGATCCGTTGCAGCCAAAGCGTTTGCGGCCGCGTTGCAGTGCACGGACGGCGGCTGCGGTACCTGCCACGAGTGCCGCACCGCACTCGAGGGCACACACGCTGATGTTGATGTCATCGCCACTGAGGGCCTCACGCTCAAGGTCGAGCTGGTGCGCGATCTGGTCCAGCTCGCCGCTCGCCGCCCCTCCGTCGGACGCTGGCGGGTGATCGTGCTGGAGGATGCCGACCGACTGCATGAGCGGGCCGCCGACGCGCTGCTCAAGGCGTTGGAGGAGCCGGTCGAGCGGACCGTATGGATCTTGTGTGCCCCCTCGCTCGAGGATGTGATCATCACGATCCGTTCGCGCTGTCGGCATGTGCGCCTGCGGACGCCTCCGGTCGAGGCGGTTGCGGCGCTGCTGGTTCGTCGCGACGGCATCGATCCTGCAATGGCAACGTTCGCTGCCCGGGCGGCCCAGTGCCACGTGGGGCTTGCCCGTCGACTGGCCCGTGACGAGGGCGCCAGGATCAGGCGGCGCGACGTCATCGCACTGGCGGGGAAGATCCGCGGTGTCGGTGATGCAATCGGTGCCGCCGCCGATCTGGAGGGCATCGCCAAGGAGGAGGCAGGCGCGTCAACGACAGAGCGTGATGTCGCCGAGAAGGTGCGCCTGATGGAGACGTTGGGCGCTGACCCCAGCGCGCGCACCCAACCGCCGCACATCCGCTCGCAGGTCGCTGCTCTGGAGCGGGATCAGAAGACCCGGGCCACCAGATTCGGTCGAGACGTCATCGACCGGTCGCTGATCGACCTGCTCTCGATCTATCGCGACGCCCTCGTGGTGCACACCGGCGCGTCGATCGGGCTGGTCAACCAGGACATGATCGAACAGGTTCACCATCTCGCAGGCGTCCTGTCACCCGAACGACTGCTGGGCTGCATGGACGCAATCGGCACCGCCCGCGAGCGCATCGATGCCAACGTCCAGCCGCTGCTGGCTCTCGAGGCGATGGCGATCTCGTTGCAGCTTCCTCGCTGACGCAACCGGCGCTGGCGTCGTCCCACAACGGTGTGACTCTGGCTCCNNGTACCTTCAGAGCGCTCAGCAGAAAGACGACGGGAGTACGCACGTGACGTCCAGGGGTGCCACCGGCCTTGTCGTCGTGCCGCGTAGACGACGCCTGATGCTCTCGCTGGCTGCAACGTTGGCGGTCCTGTTGGCCGGCTCTGCGTGCACCGTCGCGCCAAGCGGGCAGGACCAGGTCAGGACACCCAACCCCGCCCAGAAATCTGCGGCACAGGCGCTCCCCTCTGACAAGGAGACCCTCGCAAGGTTCTACACGCAGGATCTGGCATGGTCGAAGTGCGGACCCAACCAGTGCGCCAAGCTGACAGTGCCGATCGACTACTCCCACCCTGACGGCGACACGCTCGAGCTCGCCGTGCTCAGGGCGCCGGCCACGAACCCGTCCGATCGGATCGGCTCGCTCGTGGTCAATCCCGGTGGTCCCGGTGGGTCCGGTGTCGACTATGCCAGCCATGCCGACGATGGCATCGTCACCAAGCCGGTCCGGGCGGCATACGACATCGTGGGTTTCGACCCCCGCGGTGTCGGGCTCTCATCGCCGATCAAGTGCCTGAACGACCGCGAGCTTGACACGTTCCTGGGCTCCGACCCGACGCCGGACAACAAGCTTGAGGAGCAGCAGTTCGCAGAGTGGGCCAAGGCCTTTGCCGACAAGTGCAAGGCCAACGGCGGTCCTCTGCTCGGCCACGTCTCCACAATCGAAGCGGCAAAGGACATGGATGTCCTGCGCGCAGCGCTGGGCGAGACGAAGCTGGACTACCTGGGCAAGTCCTACGGCACCTTCCTGGGCGCGACGTACGCGGACCTGTTCCCCACCAGAGTTGGCAGGTTCGTCCTTGATGGCGCCATCGATCCGAACCTCACGTCGAGTCAGGTCAACGAGGGTCAGGCGGTCGGGTTCGAGACCGCGACCAGGGCCTACGTCCAGGACTGCGTTGACAAGGGTGGCTGCCCGCTCGGTGACTCCCTCAGCTCCGGTATGCAGAGGCTGCGTGACTTCCTCAAGCAGGTGGACGCCAAGCCGCTGCCATTGAGCGACCCTTACGTCCACGTGCTCACCGAGGGGTGGGCGTCGCTCGGGGTCGCCGTCGCGATGTACGACCCAGGGCTGTGGAGCCAGCTGACTGACGCTCTCCGTAGTGCCTTGGGCGGCAACGCCGGCCCTTTGATGAGGCTTGCCGACGCCTATGCCTACCGCAACAGCCAGGGCGCCTATTCGGGCAATCTGATGCAGGTCATCTATGCCGTGAACTGTCTGGATCGCTCAGACTCGACGAACCTGGCCCACTACGAGTCCGAAGCGCGCTCGTTGAGCGCCAAGGCGCCGACCTGGGGACCCTTCTTGGCATGGAGCACCATGCCCTGTGGCTACTGGCCGGTGCCGGCCAACAACGCTCCGAAGAAGGTCACGGCAGCAGGCAGCGGCCCGATCGTTGTCGTGGGGACGACGAGAGACCCCGCAACGCCATACAAATGGGCGCAGGGCCTTGCCTCGGAGCTTCAGAACGGCCATCTCATCACCTTCAACGGTGACGGGCACACGGCATACACGCGATCCAACTCGTGCGTCGACGACGCGGTCGACGCCTATCTGCTGAAAGGCCGAGTGCCACCTGATGGGCTCAAGTGCTGACCAGCCCGGTTCGGAGATCTGCCTGTACATCCGTATACTCGCCAAGCGTGTCCACGGGAACCTGCCGCCTTAGCTCAGTCGGCTAGAGCGATTCACTCGTAATGAATAGGTCATCGGTTCGATTCCGATAGGCGGCTCCACAGAAAGCGCAGGTCAGCGACCTGCGCTTTCTGCATTCAACGGGANNCTGAACCGCTTTCACGTTGGCTCCGGCGCTCACCGCGAGTGAAGCGGCCGTATGCCGCAGCTCGTGCGGAGTCAGCCCCTCCAGCCCCGCAGCGGTCGCCGCAGCATCGAAGACGTCCCTGCGGAAGTTCAGGTTCCGCAGGACCGCACCACGCCGGGTGGTAAAGACGAGGTCGCCGGGAGCCTTCCCAGCCATCACGACCGCGAGGTCGTCGACAAGAAACCTCGGGATCGGAACCGACCTGATCTGATGAGACTTCGGCGTGCCCCAGATCAGCTTTCCCCGGACCTCGCTGACAGCCTCGACGACACTGAGCCTGCGACGCATCAGGTCAACGCGACCAACCTTCAACCCCGCCAGCTCGCCCCAGCGCAGACCACAGTACGAGAGCATCAGCACCGCGGTCCGGTAGTCGCCTGCTGCCTGTGCGAGCTCGTTCACTTCCTGATGGCTCAGGAAGCGTCTCTCCGCCGTCGCGACCTTCGGCAACCGGACCCCGGCGGCCGGATTCCGGGGGATCCTGGCCGACCTCACCGCGAGGTCGAGCAACAGTGAAAACACCCGGTACACGTAGCGAACTGTGGCCGCTGACAGGTCCGAGGCGATCAGGTCGCTGACCCAGGCCGCGACGTCCTCGTGAGCCACCCTGGCGAGCGGAGTCGAACCCCAACGGGGGAGGACATGCTTGCCCAGGATGCTCTCATAGGTCGCCAGCGTCGACGGTTTCAGGTGCCCTTGGGTTGAGATCCACTTGGCAGCGAAGACCTCGACGCTCATGTTCCCGGCGCCGGGGTCAACGTAGGTGCTCGCCTGCATGGCCATGCCGACGCCTTGGAGGTACTTGTCGGCAAGGTTCTTGTGGGTGAATGTCTTGGCCTTCTGCCGGCCGGATGGGTCTCGCCAGCGGGCACGCCAGCGCCCTTGGCCGAGCCGCTCAATGCTTGCCATGACCTTGACCCTCCAGTGCCTCTCGTGTATCCGTCTGGCGCTGCTCCATCGGCTCCAGTAGAGCCTTCGACGTCTGCTGAATCGCTCGGAGCTTCATGACGTCATCCCGCGCCTGCCCTTGTGCTTTCAAGACAGGCTACGTCCGGGTGCTGACGTTGCCACCGTGTCGAGTTCTCCCGAGCCGCTGACGTGACGAGGACTCATGCGGCGGTGGGGCCGCCGCTTTGGCTTTGCAGCCAGGTGGTGACTTCGTGGTGCCAGTAGCGCACGCCGCGGCCGATGCGGAAGCTGCGGGGACCGGTGCCGAGGTGGCGCCAGTAGCGCA
>PKWT01000270.1:12590-15645 GCA_003132125.1 Micrococcales bacterium
CCTGCGGCGGCGTGACCTGTTGCGAGATGGTGCTCATGCTGATTCTCCTTGCATCGGCGCCGACCAGGGTTTCACTGTCGGCGGTGTTGGTCTCTTATCTACTCCAAATGCGGTACATGATTGGGCCGGGTGGCCAACCATGAGGTGGATCATCACGGCCTGGTGCCAGGTGCGGGCAACGCCCAGATTTCGTCTCGTCATCATGGCCTGGGAACGTTGCCTACTTCGTTCCCCCAGGCACGTTCCCCCAAGGGGGAACGTTGGTCTTTGCGCAGGTCAAGCCACGTTTTCCCGAAAGTTGTGGACACCCCTTGCCAAGGCCCGTTCTGAGGGTTTTCGGGTGACCAGACCCGCGCGACGTAACGTTCCAAAACGTTGCCGATCCCGGCTCCCCGCCGCGGCCGGCGGCCGGCTTCAACTCCCGGTCCTGGGTCGGGGCTGGTCACTGGCGGAGCTCTGCTGTTGCAGCCAGGTGGTGACGTCGTGGTGCCAGTAGCGGACGCCGCGTCCGATGCGGAAGCTGTGCGGTCCGGTGCCGAGGTGGCGCCAGTAGCGCAGGGTGGCGACCGGGGCGCGGAGGATGTCGGCGACTTCGGTGATGGTGAGCAGCTCGTCCTCGACGGCCGCCACGTTCGCTGTGGTGTGGTCGATGATGCCGCGCGCGTGGTTGTTTCGGCCAGGGGTGTTGTGGTCGGTCATGGCAATGCTCCTGTGGTTGTTTGTTCGTCGTCACCAGGTCGTCACCAGGTCGTCTCCCTAAGGACCCGATGGGCCCTTGGGCGGGCATCTGGTCGCGTTCTTCATTGGTTGTTCCTCGCGACAGCGTCGGATCGCGATCGGATACCCCTTATAGGCGTTGGAACCGGGTCTGTGCGGACAACGACCCGGGTCTCGTTGCCGAATTGTGATGGCCGGTTGGCTTGGACGAGCTGGTCCAGCTCGGGCGGGTGACTCGGCGGATCGATGGTCAACGCGCATGTGTTCATTTTTAGCGCGTGTTCAGTTATTCTGAACGTACGTCGATTGTGAACGGAACTAGGGATGGACGAGTTACTCGCGCGCTTCGCGGCACGCCTGAGCGATCTTGGCGTGGCCGCCCGGGTCGGCTCCGCCGTACCTGCAGGGCCCGGCGTTCAGACGACGACCGTGCGTCTGACACGTGGCACGTCAACTCGGGATTACCGGCTGCTGTACGGGTCAACTGTGTCGCTGGCCGATGCAGGCCTGGCAAGTGGCGTCGAACTGCCGACGCTGGTGTTCACGAGCTTCATAGCGCCCAGGTCCGCTGAGGCCTTCCGTCGAGCCGGGGTCCAGTACCTCGACATGGTCGGCAACGCCTGGGTCGACTTCGATGGCGTCCTGCTCGATGTCCGTGGTCGCCCCCGTCCTGATGATCTCGCCGTGCCAGCACATAGACCGGCCGGCAACCTCTTCAGCACGGCGCGCGCACAGGTGGCCTTCGCGCTCCTGGCCTGGCCGCCGCTTTGGGAGGCGACCAGGAGGGACCTGGCCCACGCCGCTGGCGTCTCGCTCGGGCAGGCGCACAATGCGCTGGCCTTGCTGACCGAAGCGGGGTACCGGCGTGATCCCGCGCGCCCAGGACAGACCGAACTGCTCGACCTGTGGGCGGCCGCGTTCCCCACCGGCCTCGCCACGAAACTGACGCTGGCGCGTTATCGCGGTGAGCTCGGCCCCGTGAAGAACGTCCACTCCGACGATCTGGTGTTCGTCTCGGGTGAGAGCGTGGCCGAGGATCTGCTCCGACCCGCGACGCTGACGCTGTACGTCGAGGAGCTCGACCCGCGACTACCTGTTGTGAACAAGTGGCGCTCGGACGGGCCCGCCAACATCGTCGTGCGCCGCAAGTTCTGGCAGGTCCCGGACGACAGCGATGCTGCTCTGGCGGGGGTGCGCACGGCGCCTTGGCCGTTGGTGTACGCCGACTTGGTAACCAGTGACGACCCGCGTGTGCGCTCCGTCGCAAGGGAATGGAGGGACCACTTTGCTGGACCTGACCAACGCTCCTGAGGGCTTCCTTGATCCAGTTGCGCGGGTGGTCGAAGCCGCGCTCGCCGTTACCGAAGAGCTATCAGCACGCGAGGTGATGGTCGTCGGTGCGTGCTGTCGCGACATCCTGCACAGCGCCTTAGGTCATTTGTTCGCGACCGCGGCCACCAGTGACCTCGATCTTGCGCTCGCGCTGACGTCTTGGGATGCCTACCGAACTCTGACCGGAGCGTTCCCCCGGATCGGTGACACCGGAATCCGGTTCCGGATCGCCGATGTCAGCGTCGACCTGCTGCCGTTCGGCGAGATAGAAGATCCGCAAGGGGTTGTCGAGCCACCGTCACGCCGCGAGACGCTCAGCGTGTGGGCTTTCGAAGAGATCTTTGCCGCCTCGCTCCCCCTCGTACTCTCACCCAGACTGACCGTCCGCATCCCCAGCGTCGCCGGCTATGCGGCCGCGAAACTTGGCGCCTGGCTCGACCGCTCAGCGTGGCTCGAAGCCAAGGACGCAGCCGATCTTGCACTGATCCTGTACTGGTACGCCGAGTCTGCTGACGTCCAACGTCGCCTTTACGAAACACCCGCGGGCAACGAGATCCTTATCGCCGAAAGCGTCGACGTTCCTCTCGCGGGCGCACATCTGCTCGGTACCGACATCGCGACCACGATCGGCGACGCTCGATTGGCCGAGCTCCTCGCACGCTGGCCGGGCGACAGCGATCTGCTGGTCCGCGAGCTCGAACTGCGTGGCGGTCCGGCTTGGCCGCACGACTCCCAACGGCGTCGCAACCTCGTGGACGCTTTGACTCGCGGACTTGCGCGGGCGCCGTCCTGACGCCCGCGTCGACGCATCAGCGGGAGATCCCGTGGTCGGCGCCGCTGCGGTAGAGGTCGTGATGGTGTTCGTTGTCGTGGCTTGGTCTCGGCGCGTTTCGGGCTGCCCAGACGGCTCGGGCGCGTGCGTCCTTCTCGTGTTCGTGGTCGCGGACGCAGGTGCCGTGTTCGGTCTCGAGGCGTCCGACCGGGAGGGTTCGGATGGCGGGTTCGC
>PKWT01000007.1 GCA_003132125.1 Micrococcales bacterium
ATCTGAAGAGCCAAGATGAGGGGCTCGACGGGGCACGGCCGGAGAGATAAGATTGTCTTATGACCCTGCTGGCGGAGTATCGGGGCGCGCGACGCGACGAGGATGTCGCGCGGCTGCGTCGTGTCATCGCGCTTCGCGCGATGGTCGCCACGGGGATGAGCCAGCAGCAGGTCGGCGATGCGTTGGGTATCTCGCAGCCAGCGGTCAGTCAGCAGCTCCGGTACGCGCCCGACCTTGAGGCCGTCCGTCCCGACGAGCTGCTGGATGCGGCTGCTCCTGTCCTCAAGGCTCTGGCGGCGGAGGATGGCTACCAGCGGCTGGCAGTGTTCGGCTCGGTCGCTCGCGGCGAGGCGCGTCAGGACTCTGACATCGACCTTCTCGTGGACGCGCCGCCAGGCACATCGTCGTTCGCGTTCATCAGGTTCAAGCAGCTGATCGAGAAGGTCCTCGGCCGGGAGATCGACCTGATCTCATACGGCGGCCTGAAACCGAAGACGGACGATGACATCCGGCGTGACGCGGTGCTGCTGTGATGGATCGCAAGGCCGCCAAGGAACTGCTGCACATCGATGGCTGGCTCGCCCGTGCTGGCGGGGTCGTCGCGCGAGGCAAGCACGCCTACCTCGCTGATGACCTCCTGCAGGAGGCAGGGGACTCGCTGATGATGAAGCTCGGCGAGGCCGCGAACCGGTTGTCGCGGCTCGACGTGCTCGCCCCCGACGGCGTCGAATGGGCACTGGCCGTGGCCAACCGGAACTTCATCATCCACCAGTACGACCAGATCAACCGCGAGCTGACCTGGCTGACGTTGTCGGTTGATCTGCCGGCCTGGCAGAAGTCGCTCACGCCGCTCGTCGACCAGGCTCGGGCCGCGCTCGACGCAGACACCGGCTGACTGTCTCGGCTCAGAAACCGATGCCCGGGCCGGCTCCGGGACGGCGCGAGAAGGTTGGAATGGGCTCGGGCCGCCGGCGAGAGACAGGTGCTGCCGGGTCGTCGTAATTGTCGAGGTGGTGCGGTTCAACATAGGGCTCGTACTTGGCTGCCTCTTGGGCGGCGAGTCGGGCGGCATGCGCGGGGCCGAGGTCGGTGCGGTTGCGGGCGAACGTGAGGGTCCACTGCTGTCGGGCGTCGTCGAGATCCTCGGCGACGAGGTGCGCAGTGTTGGCCTCGCGGCCGCGGGTCCTGCTTCGCACCCGCACCCACTTGACTTTCTACTACGGAAACTGATTGTTTTTCCATCATGGAAAACAAAGCGGAGGAGCAGCTGGCCCTCATCGCGGACACGCGGGCTCGCCTGGCAGCTCGGCTGACCACACCGTGGTGGTACCACCTATCACTGGCTGCGCTGATGGGCGTACTCGTCCTGGCGATCGGCTTGGGCGTCGGGACCTGGTGGTTCGCGCTCGTCGTTGCGGTGGTCGTCGTCGTGGAAGGAGTCCTCATCGGCGCCTATCGGCGCACGATGGGCGTGTGGACGGCGACCTGGGACGGCTTTCCGAGCTCGACCGTGTGGGTCGCGTTCGGGGTGGCACTCGCGTTGTTTGTCGCGTCCGCCGCGGTGCACCTATGGACAGCGGTCGTCTGGCCGATCTGGGTCCTCGCCGCCGTCACAGTCGTTGGTTTCGTCGCGCTGGGCCGCTGGACGGACGCGGTCTGGCGCCGTCGTTTGAAAGCCGAGGCGTGACGGACCCGGCATTCGACGAGGTGGTGCACGCGCCCCAGCGACTGCGGACCATGGCCCTACTCGTGGCCGTGGCGGGCCAGGTGGAGTTCGCCACCATCCGCGACGTTCTCAACGTCGCGGACTCCGTACTGAGCAAGCACCTCAAGGTGCTGCACGACGCTGGGTACATCGAACTGCGCAAGCCAACCGGCCAAGGCCGGGTGCGCACGTGGGTTCAGCTCACGCCAGCGGGTGGGCAGGCCTACACCGCCCACGTCGCAGCGCTTCGCGAGATCGTCGGCGCACGCCTGACGCAGTCTGAAGCGGCGCACCTACGACGCACAGCACGCGCCAGCAGGGCTCGCCCTCGCCCATCGGAGGATCGGGCATGACGCGGGGGAATCGGCGGCGCTCGCCCCTACGACCACCGCCGACCGCCACGACATCTGTCGTCGCGGTCCGTTCGTGCGCCAGATCTTTATGCACACCTACCTCATCTTGCTGCCGTACTCAATTCGGCAGACATCCGGTCGTCCGCATCGCCGAAACGCGCGAAAAGGGGCGGGGTCCGCCTGGCGCCGCCGAGCGCGACGGCCTGGCGGCCCGGACGCGCCCTGGTCAGCAGTTGGACCGTGCGTTGACGATGGGCGCGTTCATTGGGTATTGGTGACGCCGAGCAGTGTTGCTCGGGCCAATCGGGTGACGAGCGCGGAGTCGATGGCTTTGTGTCCGCCTGCCATGGACTGCAGCGCGTCGAGCGTCGTCTTTGAGCCGCGGCGGGCATCGGACTCGTTGACCGCGGAGGTGCCGTCGGTGCGCCAGCCGCGGTCGGTCAGCATCTGAGCGACCTTCGTGTCGAGGGCCGCCCCGGATTCTCCTGCTGCGAGGCCGAGCAGCAGGAACCAACCAGCTTCTGATTCGAACCCCTTGCCAAGGGGTAGTCGCTCGAGCACCTTGGCGACCAGCTCGTGCGGGTGGTCTGCGGCGGCGCGGGCGCGAGCGGTCGGGGCCAACGTGCCCTTGGCCTTGCGCAGCAGCCCGACTTCCTGCGCGTTCTCACGGAGTATGGCGACCGGCCAGGTGAGGTCCTCCCGGTTGGCCCTGCCGATCCACCAGTCCGTCACACCGGCGGCTTGGGCGATCTGCTCGACCACGAGCGGTGGCAGGTATCCGGCGCCCGTCAGCTTCGTGCCAGCCCCGACGGCATCGAGCACTGCCAGCCACGGCCGCGCTGCGCAGCGCCCGTCCTGCTCGTCCAGCCCGACCGGCAGACGCGGACCCAGGGCCGTCAGCCAGGCGTTCGCCGGCGCCCACCCGTCGCCGCGCAGGCGCTGCACCAGGTCGGCCAGCGGCTCCGGAATGCCATNNCGGCGTCGAACGCGTCGGGGTCGTAGTCGACGGGGAGCCAGCCGTGGGCGTGTTCGGCGTCCTCGAACGGTTCGGGCACGTCATCGGCTGGGCCCCCCGCCCGGAGCCACGCAGCGATGTCGTGGTGTGCGTGGATCCCGCCGCCGTCCTCGGGTGGGCAGGCTCTCGCGCCGCCCAGACACACCGGCGCACGGTCGCCCGGCGCCAGGGGGGCAAGCGACTCCAGTGTTACCCGATGCTCCCAGCCGTCGCCGAAGTCGTACAGGTACGTGAGCCGGTCTCCCGGCGCGCGGAGAACCTGATCCAAGCGGACGCCGTCCTCGCGAGTGCCCTCCTCGCCCTCGTCCTCGTCGAACTCGGTGACGAAGTACGGCTGGTTGTAGCCCTGCCCGATGCCAGGCTGGAAGCGGTGCAGATGGGAATCGGTCCAGCCCATCGCGGCCTGGAACAGCGTGTGCACCACGTCCAGCGTCAGGTCGCCCGGAAGCGACAGACGCCGCCAGATCCGGGGCTTGGAGCCCCGCAGCTCGATGATGAGCGTCAGCAGGTTCGGCTCGTCCGGAGGCGGCGCGAGATCGATCTCACCGCTGCGTGGATCCAGCTCCCGGAGCGCCTCGAGGCGGCCGGTCAACCCGCCACCAACAACCTGCTGCGCCAACGCCATGAGCTCGTCCCTACTCAGGCCCGCGACCCAGACCTTGAACGCGGCGGGATCCGTGGGCACAGGTCGCAACTCGTTCATCCAACCAGTCAACCAGCCAGGCCGGTCCGCCCACCAGCGGATGCCCC
>PKWT01000005.1:0-8622 GCA_003132125.1 Micrococcales bacterium
GTCTACGACTCGACGCCGGCTCTGCCTGGTGTCGACGCCAACCCCACGATGGTCGACGTCTGGGACCCGGGCGTCATCATCATCAGCTACGTCGACCCGCGCATCGCACCGCTGCGCGGCAAGGTCATCTGCCCGATGCGGACCTTCGTCTGGAACAAGCTGGGCGGCCGCTTCGCGACCCGCACCTACCAGCAGGACGAGACCACGAGCACCGTCGTGCAGTCGATCGACTTCACCGACGAGAAGATCGTCGTGGCGAAGGCCGCCTACCTCCTCACCGGCGCGATGGCGGCCTACAACCCGTCGAGCTCGCACGCCGATCGCAGCGCAGCGGCCAAGGCTGCGGCAGACGCCCGCGAGAAGGCCAAGGCTGCGGCCAAGGCCAAGTCCGAGGTCAAGCCTCCTGAGGACGACAAGAGCAAGTCGTCTGATGGCGACAAGAAGGCAGCTGCGTAAGCAGCCACAGGAGCCATGGGGGCCGGGCCACGCAAGAAGGCCCGGCCTCCGGTGAGAGGAGTGACGAGCATGATCGGCATCTACGCCGTCAGTCTGGATGGCGAGGACTTCAAAGCGCTACGGCTTGACGGGGTCGATATCGAAGCTCTGCCCGTCTCGTTTTCGGGTGTGCTCTCAGGCGTCGCCCTGCCCACCGGGCAGCAGAACACGGCGGGCTCGGTGCCCGTCACCATGGCCTCAGACCAGCCGCCCATCGGCATCGCCGAGGCCGGCGCGGCAGTCGCGGGATTCGACTCCGAGGCCGGCGCCACGGCGCACCACCAGCTCATCGCCGCGCAGGGCGGCACGGAGGTCGTCTACGTGCGCGGCCTGACGGTCTTCAACGCCGCCACGGCGCCCATCACGTTGCAGCTCGAAACAGACACGGGTGGCGCCCACACGGCCATCTCGCCGGCCTTCCCAGTGCCGGCCGGTGGCAGCATCAACCTGGTCTTCGGCGGACCCGGCCTGCCCGGCGCCGCCAACAAGAACGTGGGCTACTCATCGGTCGGCGCCAGCGCCTTCTCGGTGGTTGCGAACGGGGTCGCTCGGTGAGCGACAACGACGTCAGTGTCGACATCGTGGTTCCGCAGCCCGTCGTGCGCGCCGAGATCCCACCCGTCGCGGACCCGCATCGCTACCCGATCCTGCCGGTCGACTTGCTCGCCTACATGCCGCAGGGCATCACGATCGACGACACGACCACGCCCTCGACGGCCGACGTGCAGCTGATGATTACCAACGTCTGCGACCGCATCAACGGCGTCCTCAACAGCCGCGGTTTCGCCATGCCTCTGCAGACGGCACTGATTGACTCCGCTGGCCTGAGCTTCCTGAACACCTGTTGCACCTACGGCGTGATCGCCCGTTGGGCTCGCACCAAGTACCCCTCGGACACCGGCCCAGGCGGCTCGAAGGGATTTTCCGAGGACTACAGCAAGATGTTCGAGGACTTCCTCAAGCAGATCACGGCTGGGGCAATCTCGCTGCCCGAGGAACCTCGCGCTGTCGTCTCGCACGGTTTCGGCGACGGGCCCACAGACTTCCACGACGATATGAGGTTCTGATGCCCGCCTCGGCCTCCGCACCCGGCATGGGCGTGCTGTTCAATTGGGATCCGCCGCTGCCCGAGTTCCACGTCGAGATGAACCGCTTCGCCGACGGCATCAGCGACTTCACGGCGCTGTTCGCCGAGATCGGCGGCCTCTTCAAGCAGGATATGGCGGCGCAATTCGTCACCGAGGGTGCGACGTCAGGAGACACCTGGGCGCCGCTCTCAACGGCCTACGCCGCCTGGAAGGCCAAGCACTATCCCGGGCGCGGCATCGGCTTCGCTTCTGGTGCCGGCATGCAGTCGCTCACCGGCGGCGCCGGCTACACCGAGATCATCACGCCGACGACGGCTGAGTTCGGCCAGTCAGACGGCGCCACGAGCACCCCGGACGGCAGCTACATGGCGTTCTTCGACAAGGGCTGGAGTCACGCCTCGGATGGGGCGCACGCGCCGGCGCGGCCGATCATGCGCTTCACCGCAGCCTGGGGTCGCACCTGGTCGGCGCTCACGGCGCGCTGGGTGCGCACAGAGGCCCACCACGCCGGCCTGTTGGGTACTGGCTCGAAGACTTTCAACCAGCCGCTCTCCGACCTCTCCTACACCGACACGCTGCCCAGCACATGACCGGCTTCAATCAACAGCCGGGACCGCGCATTGGCATCATCACGGTGATCAACCAGGCGACGGCTGTGCTGCAGGCCAAGCTTCCGGCCGAGGTCGATTTGATCAACGCTTGGGCGACGGCGCAGGGCATGCCGTATCAGATCAAGATGCCGGCGGCCGATTGCATCTACAGCTGGATGACGTGGCCTAAGTTCTTCGCCGGCTATCCGGCGATCGCTCTGCACCCGGCCGACACGCGCCCTCTCAAACACTCGATCGCCGCACCGCACCAAGACGAGTACGAGGTCGCCCGCGCGTGGGTCTGCGACGTGCTCGACGTTGGCAGTGACTGGCTCGAGCTCACGGCCAAGCTCGGACTCTGGGAGCTCGCGCTGATGGAGATCCTCGCCGACACCGACTGCCTCGACTGCGGCCACAACGTCTGGCAGGGCACCTCTTGGGACCAGCCGCGCCAGACAGCCCGCGATTCGCAGGATCTGATGCAAGACCTGCCGCTCATCTTCACGACCGAAACTTTTGAGTACACCAACCCCACATTGTCATGAGAGGAGCTAGCGCATGAGCCCGTTCGCCGTACCCGGGCAGGGCGTCTTCGCCACCGAGGCGGACGCTTACGCCGCAATCGCCAAGGCCCAGGCCAAGCCCAAGAAGAAGGGCAAGAAGGCCGACACCGACACGCCGGAAACCGAGCCGGAGACCACGACCGACGCAGAGGTAAAGCCATGACCGTGGCCCTCGGACCATACCTCGAGCTTGCACTCGAGGAGGCGCCAAACTGTGAGGGCGCCGACAACACCGTCTCGACCTACAGGACCTTCCCGCCGGCCGAGGACATCACCGACGACGAGAACATGACCGTCCTCGAGGAGAAGAACCTCGTGCGCGGCTTCCTGGCACCGATGCCTCATCTCGGCGCCGCCATGTTCGAGCCGAAGTGGAAGATCGGCAAGGTGCACCCGCGGCCCTCGCATCTCGGGTTCATGCTGGCCTGGATGCTGGGCTCGTGGACGAGCACGCCTGGCGACGGCGACGCGGTCATGGACCCCGACGACGTCGCGGTGCCTATCGGCGCCTACAAGCATGTCTTCGAGTTCCGCTTCGCGCTCGAGCCGCAGACCACGCAGGCGCGTGCCTGCACCGGCAACGGCGAACACCGCCTGGCGACCGGCATCGCGCTCTCGAAGCTGGGCTTCGCCTGGGAGAACGGCGCGCTCGTGGTCGAACCTGACGGCCTGGCCCTGCTCACGCAGCCGGTCAGTGCGCCCGACCCTGCGGTCGCTCCAGTGATTGACCTGGCGCATCCGTTCAGGCGTGGCGACCTGACGATCGACTGGCTGGCCGGGAGCGCCTACACGCGCGCTTTCGACTTCGCCTTCAACGCGCCGATCGAGCAGATCTGGTCGCCCGTCCACAGCTCGCTCTCGCCCACCGACATCTGGTACAAGAACGGCGAGCTGCCCTTCATCTCCGGCACGATCGACAAGGCCACCGTCGAAGACGCCGACTGGCAGGCCCTGGCGCAGGGTAACCAGTTCGCCGCGACGATCAAGATCGTCCACCGCGAGCCGATCGGCGAGACCGACTACGTGCCGACCTTCTGGTGCGTCATGCCCGGCTGCGAGCTCACCAAGAACGCCAAGCAGGCGATCAAGGCAGAGCGCCGCCGCGAGACGAAGTACGACTGGGAGAGCCGCTACGATCACGTGACCGGCAAGCTGGCGACCGTCACGCTCGTCAATGAGACCCCGGCCTATGCGGTCTATGGCGGCTGATGATCGTCACGCTGCCAAGCGGCCACAAGGCGCCCCTGGAGCCGGCTAATCTCGAGCGGCTCGTGGCCTGCGGCGGTACGATCAGCGGTCTCTGCCACGCCGTCTGGGCGCACCCTGACGTCTCCGTCGAGGGTGTGCTTTGCGCAGACGCAGCCGACGCCATGGCCGTCGCCCAGTGGGCGCTCGACCAGCTCGTCGAGTCAGATGACGTCGCGCGCCTGATCACCGTCTCGCAGTTCTCGATGCAAGCGCCCTCGGCGCGGCTGCGCATCAACAACCCCACCATGGCGCTGCGCTTCGACGAAGCCTGCCTGGTGGCCTGCAAGCGCTTCGCCGACGCGCAGGCCGAGGCCGAGAAAGACGACACCTTCAACGCTGGAGAGATCAATGCCTGACGAGATCGAGGAAACCGCCGAGACTGAGGTTGAGGTCGAGGCTGAGAAAGCCTACACGTCGGTCGAGGACTGGCCGGAAGATACAGAGATCATGGATCTCGACTTGCCGTCCGGCGCCAAGGTGCGCGTCGAGCAGCCGGCAGTCGCCTGGCTCGCCCTCACGGGTCGTGTACCCGCGCATCTGGTCGCGATTCAGAAGCACCACATGGCCGACGGCAAGAGCTGGACGTCCGAGGAGCTTGATAAGGCTCTCGACTGGCTCGTCTGCGCCTCGTTCGTGAAGCCGAAGGTCGCGCTCGGCCGCAAGAGCGGCTGCGTGCCCATCTCGAAGTTGACGGCGCAGGACAAAGAGGTCGTCGTCGTGGCGCTGGCCCTGCAGAAGCACATCGGGGTGATCAGTTGACGATCAGCCTCTCATTGCGTGTCCGCGAACAGGTCCCAACTGTGGCCCTGACCGATTGCCGCGATGTAGTAGCTCCCTGCCGGCATGACCTCGAGGGTGTACATCGACCCGGTCGTGCCATTCGTGAAGACGCGACACGAGGACAGGCTGTTTCCGATGTCAGTCAGGTCCTGGGGGATGCTCGCCGGGACGATGTAGCCACTGACCGTGGCGTCACTCGTCAGACCAGAGAGCCCATGAGCTACGCCCATGAGCCGCACCATGCCGCTCTGGCCTATCGTGAAGGTGCTGCTGTAGGCGAACCACTGGGCATCCGAGACAGTCAGGTTCGTCAAGCTGTGGGGGCAGGCTGGGGCGTTCTGGATGGCCGCGACCGTGTTCCACGGCGGGTCGTGGTGGCGTGGCCAAATGACCGCCAGCGTGATTGCCACGACGACCACCATGAAGATCACGGTCCACTTGTTGACCTTTGCGTTCATGCTGTTTCCTCCGTTTGCGCTGTTCACTGTATCGACAGCTCAGACTCGGGACTTGAGGAATGCGATCAGATCGTCGATCGGCGCGCCCCTGTGGCCGTTGCGCAGGGCGGCATGAATGCGCCGGTGGTCGTTCGCACAGAGCGGGATGCACTTGAGGAGTTCAACGCGAAGCCTAACGACATCACACACTCCAGAGACATTCCGATCTCGGCCAACTGGTGCGAAGTGATGCGCTTCGACGACCACCGGGTCCGTCTCTCCGCAGATGCGGCAGCCTTTCCTCTTCCAGCGATCCAGAACCACGGCGGCCGGTGTCGTCGGGGAGAGCCTGGCAGCACGCCGTCTCGTGTTGATCTCTTCGCGGTGGCGCTCAAGGCTCCGCGCCATACTTGCTCGTGCAGCGGCTCGAAACGCATCGGGGTTGGCCGCGTATTTCTCTTGGTGCATCTCGGCATAGCATCGCTTGCAACGAGACTGAAGATCGTACAGTCCGGTCGGATGCGTGTAGAAGTAGTCCGTCGTCGCCGGCAGCCAGCGGCGGCAGCGAGTGCACTTCTTGGCTGGGATGTTAGACTCGTCTCGCATCGGGAAGCTCCACTTTCCGTTGCCACGCCCCCGGACGTTTGCGCGTCGCGGGGGCACTCTCTACTCTCCCCATCATACCACCACTTGGTGACGGCATGAGCGATCTCATGACGGCCCTTCGCCTCATTATTTCGGGAGACAGCGTGGGTGCCGTCGCGGCGATCGAGGAAGTCACCGCCGCCACCGACAAGGGCACTGCGGCTGCCGAACGCGAGAACGCCGCCTGGGCGTCTACGGCCAAGACGGCGCACAGCGGCATGATGCTGATGGCCGCCGGCGCCGGCCTTGTCGTCGGCGGCCTGGCGCTGATGGGTGAGCAGTACAAGAAGTACATGAGCGCCGTCGTGCAGGCCGAACAGATGACAGGCATGCACGCCAAGGCCGCCAGCCAGCTCACTGGCGAGCTTCAGGCGATGGGCGGCAGTGTCGACCAAGTCGGGCGCCAGCTCAAGGCTTACGACAAGACTTATACCGATCTGACGGACTCGACGCGCAAGGCGTCTGCCGCGCAGACTGAGGCGCTCAACGACATGGGCCTCACAGCCGCGCAGCTCAAGGCAGCCGGCCCCGAAAAAGCCCTCTTCCTGATGCGTGATGCTCTCTCGCAGATCCCTGACGCCGCTAAGCGAGCGACCGATGCCGCGACTGTCTTCGGTGGGCGCATCGCCACGAACCCTGCCTTCGAGCGTTGGATCAACGCGGCTCCCGGTCAGATACAGGCAGTCAACGCCGAGCTCGCCAAGTCGGGCAAGATCGTCACTGACCAACAGGTCGACATGGCCAAGAAGCTCGGCGTCGCTTGGGAGCAGCTCAAGACTGCCTTCCAGGGTATCGAGATACAGGGCTTCAGCGCGCTGGCGCCGGTCATCCTCGCCGTCACGAGGCCGCTCGGCCTGGCGCTGCAGCTCTTTATGCAGCTGACCAAGTGGACGCACGGTCTGCTGCCGGACGTCATGCTGCTGACCACAGGCTTAGGTCTCATGGCGGTCGGCTTTGCGAAGGTCTACACGTCAGTGACCACACTGGTCAAAGGCGGTATGAGCCTGATCGACGCGCTCAAAGTGATGCGCACCGGCAAGATCGCAGACACGATCGCCACCGAGGCAGAGACGGTCGCCGTGGGCGAGGAGACCGTCGCCGTCGAAGCCGAGACCGTCGCCACGGGGTCCAACACCATGGCGATGCTCGCCAGCTTGGGACCCTACGCCCTGGTCGCCGCGGCGATCGCCGTCGACATCGTGCTGATCGGCAAGGCGATCAAAGCCTACGAGGAGATGCAGCAGGCGATCCAGCAGGCAGCCGAGGCGGCTAAGAACGCGCAGAGCACGCTCAATGCCGCGCCGAACTCCGCCTTCCAGACCAACAACCCGAACATGCAGTCCAACCAGAGCCGCTCGCAGATCCAGAGCGAGATCAACAACGACAAGTACAAGTCGCCTAGCGCCCTCGGTTGGGCTGTACAGGCCGGGGAGCAAGAAGCCAAGCTCCCCCTCAACGCACTGCAAACCGCGCTGTCGTGGTTCGGCGGAGGCGGTTCGTTCACGGTCGACAAGCCGACTGTCATCGGAGTAGGCGAGAAGGGTACAGAGCGCGTCACCGTCACTCCTGGCGACGTCGGTACGGCCGTCTCGCAGTCTGCCGGCGGGGGCCGCGCGGCGTTGCCTGCGGCGGGCGGCAGCGGTGTGACCGTCGTGGTCCAGATGGCCGGCGCGAACTTCATCGGCGAGCCGTCACCGGCGATCGCCCAGCGTTGGGCGAAGGCGCTGGCGCAGCCGCTCGGCGAGATGCTCTACAACACCAAGCACGGGGCGGGTCACTGATGTTCTCTGTAGGCGAGTTCGACTTTCACGAGCCCTCGAGTGGCGGCATGGTGACGGGGCCGATCACACGCACCATGTTGAACCCCAAGCTGATTATCAGAGGCAATCCCTTCGCGACCTCAGACGACCAAGTCGCGAACGTACTCAACGGACTTTGCGAGTGGAAGGTGCCGGTGCGGCTCTACAGCACAGACGGCACGGCAGAGAGCCTCGCGCGCGTGATCGCCACGCTCAACGCCGAGCTGACCTGTACCTCACCGTCCTCGACGCCAGGCGTAAACGGCGCCGAGCCGACGAACACGCTGACCGACTCGCTTGAGCGCGACGCAGACGAGACGCCGGCGACGGTCTTCGTGATGAAGAAGAGCGACCCGGTCATGCCCAGCCGCGGCGACCTGACGGAGAAGCGCCTGGTGATGGACGCCACGATGACGATCCGCACGATCGCCTACGGCGCTTCGGCCTCGCCCATCGACATCGTCACCGGCGACACGCCGGAGACTCGCGTGGCGCTCTACGATATGTACGCCATGAGCGACGACGCGGCGGTCGACATCCCCTCGCCGAAGCCCGTGCCGTTGAAGGGCGAGCTTCATACGCAGCTCGTGCTGACCGTGACGGGTGACCTCATGGTCAACGTGATCTGCGCCGTCTGCCCGCTCGCTGCCGAGATCGCAGACTACGACACCGGCATGACGGGCAGCGGCGGGCCCGGCGTGATCGCCACACATACCGTCTCGCTGGTCGGGCGATTCCGCGTGCTGGCCACGCTCTCAAGCGACGTCGACCACACGATCGTCGGCCTGGGCTTCGGCGGCGTGGGCGTCGCCAACGGTGAGGCGGCGCTCTACGACCTGGGCGAGTTCGTCTCTGGTGGAGCCTCCACCCTAAGCGTCCACGTGAACGCCGGCGCGGCTGCGCTCACACACCTTATCCTGGTGCCCGTCGACATCTCCTGCGTCTCTGCCTGGGGCATGCCGGCGGTCGACTCCATC
>PKWT01000005.1:8636-16471 GCA_003132125.1 Micrococcales bacterium
GGGCTGGGCCTACTGAAGGAGCCTGCCATGCCTCTCGACCCCGCAGTCCTCGCAGATCTACTCGAAGCCGCCGCGGCGCACGCGAGCTACGACCCGCCCTCGGTCTGGTACCTCGCAGCGACCTCGGACGCGCCCACCGACCTGACGCAGGGCACCGAGCTGTCAGGAGACGGATACAGCCGCTGTGCCGTCTCGCCGGCGACGATCATGGCGCTCGTCTCGGGCGCCTGGCAGAACGGCAGCGACATCCTTTTCGACCCGGCCACGGGTGGCGACTGGACGGACGTTCTGGCGATCGAGGCCTACGACGACCCCGTACTTTCAGACAACCGCCAGTGGTACTTCGTCCTGGAGGAGCCGGTGTCAGTGACGGCCGGCAACGCGCTGCGCATCCCGACCGGCAACGTCACGATCGAGTGGCCCAGCTAACTTCGAAGAAGGAGATCAACCATGGGAACGACCCCCGCATACCTCGCCGCGCTCGTCGCCGCAGCGATGATGCACGGCACCGCCTACCAGGCGCCGGCAACCGTCTACGCTGCGCTGATGACCACAGACAGCTCGGACGCCACGCCGGGGACGGAGTGCGGCGACGCAACCTACGCCCGCGTGTCCGTTGCGCCAGCGAGCCTCTTTTCTCGCTCGGGTGCCGTCGACACCACCATCCTCGACATCCTTTGGCCAGGCGCGACGGCTTCCTACACGGTCCATGCCGTCGAGTTCTTCGACTCGGCGCTGTCCTCGGGCTCGAACAATCGCGTGCTGCCGTACATCCCGATCAGCTCCGTCGTGGTGCCCATCAACGAGCAGTTCAAACTGCCTGCCGGTAGCGGCTCAATCACCGTAAGCTAGACGTGTCGGTTGCCGTCAACAGTGGTGCGGTACCTGGCTTCGTCCTGGAGCTGGCCGCCGCCTATGCCAAGGCTGGGATAGGCCCCGGTAAGAACGGCGACAGCCTGCCCACCGGCGGCACAGTCACCACAGACGGGGCCTACACGGTCCACGTTTTCACGGCTCCAGGCACCCTCACTATACCGGCGGGCGTCACCGTCCCGGCCGCCACCGTGCTCGTCGTGGGCGGCGGCGGTGGCGGCTCACGTGGTGGTGGCGGCGCTGGCGGCTACCTCACCGGCCCGCAGGTTCTCTCTGGCAGCATGTCAGTCGCGGTTGGGTCTGGAGGCGCGGGGCGCGCCAGTGCGTCCACGGTTGGCGACACCGGGCAGGACAGCGTCTTCGGCGCCTACACGGCCAAGGGCGGCGGCGGCGGAGGCCAGGACTCGAACGGCGTAGCTGGCGGCTCTGGCGGAGGCGGCGGCGCTAGTGGTGGTGCGGTTCGCAGCGGTGGCGCGGCGACCCCAGCAGGGCAAGGGAACGCCGGAGGCAGCAGCGGCTCAACGGCCAGCCCCTATCCGGGTGGCGGCGGCGGTGGCGCGGGAGCGGTAGGCGCGGCGGGCGCTGGCAGCGTTGGAGGGCACGGCGGCGCGGGGCTCTACACCGACATCATCAAGGCAGGCACGTCGGTCGGCTACGGCGGCGGCGGTGGTGGCTGTACTTGGCTTGCTGGTACGCCTGGCACGGCAAGTGAAGGCGGTGGCGCGGGCAAGTCCTACTCGACCGGGAACGGCCTACCCGGCACGGCCAACACAGGAGGCGGCGGCGGCGGCGCTGGCAACGGCGGCAGCCAAGTCGGTGGCACCGGCGGCTCAGGCATCGTCGTCATCCGTTATCTGACGGCAAGTGTCTACACGTCTGACTGGAACGACGACAGTGGCAGCTCTCACGATGGCGCGCTGGCGAACTTCGCGGGCACGACCTCATCTGGCTGGGCGGGCAGCGGCACGAGTGCAGACCCGTACCGCTGCGTCATGGACGGTGTCGACGACATCATCACCATCCCCGACGCTGTCGCCATGCACGTCTCCACCGGCGACTTCACGATTGAGATGTGGACCGACGCGCTCAACCCCGTCACCGGCTCTGCCGTAACTGGGCTCTGCTACAAGGGCGTCCACGACACGCCGAGCATCAGCGACCTCGCCATCCAGATGACGGTTCAAAGCATGGCCTCGGGGCACGGAGGGATCCGCAGCTTTGTCGGCGTCGGGGCAGCGTCTGGAGACGCCTGGGTCAACTCTTTCGACCTCACCGGGCGATGCCACATAGTGCTGACCCGCACGAGCGGCGTCTGCCAGACCTACTTCAACGACGCAGTGATCGGCGCATCCTTCACCAACGCAGCAGACCTCTCGACCATCGTAGGCCGCTGGAACATCGGTCCGAACTCGATCCAGAACCACCCGCTCAACGGCGGCGTGGCAGTTTTCCGCCAGTACCCCTTCGCGCTCAGCGTGGCCCAGATCAAACAGAACGGCGCGGCTGGTATCCCCGTAGGAGGACAGGGATCAGGGGCGCTTTCCGCGGCCGGCTCGCAGAGCGGCGCGACCGCCGTGTTGCAGAACCCGCCCCTCTGGGCTGACGGCTCATGGACGCGTGTCGGCGAAGTGGTCTCTATGGTCGACTCGTGGGTCCAAGAGGCCATCGTCATGAACGAGGGCGACCTCTGGGAGATGTGGGCTCACGCCGGAAGCGGAGAAGACTACGACTACCTCACCGCGCCCGCTCGTGAAGGGCCGTGGACGGGGTACTCAGGCAACCCCGTCGTCGCTGGTGCCTGGCAGGGCGATGTCGTCAAGGTCGGCAGCACCTACCACATGTTTGCGGCCCGTGGGGACATCGACGCGCCGCCCTACACTCACGATCACCTCGTCTCGACCGACAAAGTTAGCTGGACGGTCTACGCCAGCGATATTCTCCCGCTCGGTCCCGCAGGGGCCTTCGACGACTGGGGAATCTTCAACACCCGCGTTCTGGTCGACGACGACGGTACATGCTACATGTACTACGACGGACGCCGTCAGTACGACTCGTTCTACACGGTCGGCCTAGCCGTAGCCCCCGACATCGACTCGCCCTTCGTCAAGTATGTCGGCAACCCGGTCCTCGGCAGCCCTCGGGTCTGTACAGGCAGACCAAAGGTACTGCACATCAACGGGGGCTACTACATGTGGGAGCATGGCCAGGTGGTCGCCTCACCGAGCCACGCTGTCGTGTTGCCAACCGATGCCTTCCGAGCCTACGCACCCTCTCCATACGGCCCTTGGACTCTGGACCCCGTCGCCAGGCTGGTGCGCACCGGCTCTGATGAGGGCGAAGGTATGCCCCAGGGCCAGATTGCCGACTGTCATGTGATGGTCGACGGCGACACGTTGCTCATGTACTACACGGCGAACTCGAACGGCTCTGGTGTCGGGCCGACCAACGGGCCATCCGTGATCAAGCTGGCAACAGCGCCGCTCATCACTGAAGCTGGTGCCGCTGAGCTTGCTGGTGTCGGTACGCCTACGCTGGCGCTACAGGCCGTCAACGGAGATGGCGCAGCTCTACTCGAAGTCATCGCCGCAGGTACTCCCGCCGTTGTCTTACAAGCTGTCAACGGGTCTGGCGCAGCACTGCTAGAGGCGCTGGGAGAAGGCACTCCGTCGATCGTCGTTCAGGTAGTCTCAGGATCCGGTGAGGCGCTGCTAGACGCGCTGGGAGCTGGCACCCCCGTAGTCACCGTGAGCATCGAGCCGATCGTCCTCGATGTACCGATACCAGGCATCTCTGTAGTCGCGACGCTGTCTGGCTTCGTCATCATCGGACCGCTGACGATCGACGTGCCCGTGCCCGAGATCGCCGTGGTCGCCGACCAGATCTACTTCGCTTTCGACGACGCAGGGCCGATCACAATCGAGCTTCCTGGAGCGCCCGACGTCGAAGTCGGCGCGCCCACAATCGACACGCCGACGCTGGCGCCGGCGGCGCTGGCCGGCTACGCCACTGGCGTGATAATCCAGCTCACCACGAAAGACGGCCTGGTCGTCGACCTCGGCCCCCTTCACGAGAACCTGCAGACGGCACGTGCGCGCAAGTTCGGCTTCGAGACCTGCAGCTTTGAACTGCCGAGCTACTCGGTGAAGCGCAGCTACCCCGAGCTGCAGGCGATGACCGACGTGCTCGTGGTGCGCGATGGCGTGACCGTCTTCGAGGGCCGCATCACCGACCCCGGCATACAGCTCACCGAGACCGACACGCGGCGCATGGTCGCCTGTCGCGGCTACGCAGACAGCCTGGCAGACGACGAGAGCGTACGCCGTATGTACGCCGACTCGGACCCATCCACCTGGCAGGCCGCCGTGCCGGCGCCGCCACATGACTTCGGCGTGAGCGCCTCGCTCGACGGCCTGGTCGCCCAAGCGAAGTGGGGGTCGACCTACGCCTCAGACGCCTGGGGAGCGCTCTGCTATCGCATCTTCGGCGGCATCATGAACGGCAAGAAGGTGACCACGCTGAAGGCGCACTACCACTGGAACGGCAATCTCGACCCGAAGCTCATCACCACGGCAGAGACACCGTACTTCAACTTGTTCCCCGATCCGCGCTTTCAGTCCGGCGGCGGGGTCTGGCAGCCGCAGAATCCTGACACCGCCCAGGCCGCCGGTGTAGGCGACCCGCATCCCACGGTGATGACCTCCCCAAGTGGCGCTCCGGCGGGTAACGCTTTCCGCTGGGACTCGCGGTCATTCGGCTCTTGGCCATCCTGGGTAGGGGCGTGCCCGTGGCTTTGCTCGATGAGCATTCCGAGCGAGCTTCAAGCGGTGGCTGCCATCGTGGGCGACTGCCGTATCGGCGTCGTCCTGTGGACGGCTGGCAACGGCAGCGGTGACGCCATCGAGCTCTTCGCCAAAGACGCTCAGGGTCAGCCCATCGGTGAGGACGTAATCGTTTCCCTCCCGGAGAGCGATACTTGGCAGTTTGTCTCCGCAATTGGGACCTTCCCCGCGGAGACAGCCGAGATCGTGCTGGACATAGACGTCAACCCTGGACCTCTTCGCGCTAACTGGCGAACCATCGCTTTGCCGCTAGTAGGTAACCCGAACGCATACGGTGGACTCTCATACGCAGACGGCTTCTCGGACGGCTGGGAGTGGACGAACGGGGCCAACAGCGGGCCGTCTCGCGAGAGCGACCTGACCGTAACCAAGCGGGTGCTGGCCAGGCTGAAAGCCTTCAACCACGCCATCCCGCTCTACGCCAGCATCTACGCGGCAGACAACCCCGACGCTCAAGCGTCGATGCCTGACGGTCCGATCGGCGCCTACCACGTGCTGCGCGAGTGGCACTCCGACGCCAAGTCCTCAGGCGAGCTCTCGCTCGACGTCGGCCGCTACGGCGTTGGCCTGCGCATCGGCACCACGAGCATGGTCAACGCCATCAACCAGCTTCCGCCGGCGCTCACCTTCAACCCACCCGCGACCGGCAAGAGCCCGGCGCCCTACGGCCTGACACTCAGCAACCTCATCCTGATTGGCGAAGGTACGAGCGTCATCGATGCGATCAGGAACCTGGCGCGTGGCTACGTCGCCAGCGATCGCCAGCTCGTTTTCGACACAGACCCCAACAACGTGACCTTCAACCAGCTCGTCTTCGCCGACGCTACGACTGACGCCGCGATCCTGCAAAGCCTCGACGCGATGCTCGACTGGGAGTACGGCTTCGAAGACAAGGGGCGCTTCTACTATGCGAACCCCGCTCTGATAGCCGCCGACCCGCGGCGCGTCTACCAGATCCCCTACTCGCTGGCGGCGCCCACTCTGACGCGCCAGATCGACGACGTCTGCAATGGCGTCGAGGTCTCCTGGACGCAGAAGGACGGCACGCAGGCTGCGATCACCGTAACGCGCCAGTCGCCGTGCCTGCCCAAGGGCATGCGCAAGATCCACGAGGTCACGATGTCGCAGCCCGGACAGCGCAACAAGAGCAGCGACATGAGCGCTGCCAAGGCGCTGGCCAAGGCCTACCTCGACCAACACACCAAGCCGCAGATCAACGGCTCGATGCCGCTCACCGGCCGGCTCGTGCAGGACGGCACCGGCGCTTGGCGCAGCGTGCTGTCGATCATGGAGGGCGAATATGTTCGCTTGACTGAAGCGCCCCCTGAAGAGCAGGACGACGGCCTGCTGCTGATCACAAGGGTCTCGATTGACCACACCACGCTACAGACGACGCTGGAAGTCGGGATGAATAGGAAGAGATTAGACCGTCTCTTGGCGCGCATGGACGCGACAATCGTGAGGCGTTAGATGCGCCTAGCAGAGACAGCCGGCCCACTCCATCGGGCTCTTCGCGCCCTTGCTGTCATTACAGTGAGCGCAGGCGATGACCAGGTTCTCAGGGCCATTGCTGCCGCCGAGGGCCAGCGGCACGACGTGGTCAACGTGTTTCCGACGCCACGCAACCTTGCAGCCGCACCAATAGCAGCGACCCTTCTGCCTGTCGTACTGAGTCCGCACGTCGATGGCCGTGTGAGTGCCGGGCGCTTGGCGCATGAGTGCGCGGCGGTTTCTGGAGTTCGTGGCGTTCCACTCGGGATGCTCTCTGGAGTAAGCAGCGCTGCGAGCCCGTGCGGTCTCGCTGTTGGCAGCATAGTGCGCTCGCTTGCGGGCGCGAATCTCATCGCCGTTGCGGGCCAAGTAGGCCGCTGCGTTTGCGAGAACTTGCTGATGGTTGTTTCGGTAGTGGGAGCGATTGTAGGCAATCTCTTCCGCACGATGGCGCTCGCGCCAGTCGTGGTGCTGTTCTCTTCTGCAGTCGCGGCACTGCGACTGGAGACCACACAGGCGCTCGGTCCTTGCTTGAAAGAACTCGGTGGTCGCGGGCAGCTCTCGGCCGCACTTCGAGCAGGTCTTGAGGGGTGTATCCTGAACGCGCATGCGGACCAACCTCCGTCTGCCACGGCCCCGGGCGCTGATACGTCGCGGGGCCACTCTCTTGCCCCCTTAGTATACCCCATCACGAGGACGGCAGCCGCATGAACAAGGACAACCGCGACGCGCTAGGTGTCACCGACGAGTCGGACCTGAACACGCTGCGCTTCGACGTCGACCGTCTGGTGGCCCGCGAGGAAGACCGTCACAGGCACCGCATGCGAGAGGAAGAGCTGCGAGTCGAGCTGCGCAAGGCAGACGACGTCTGGCGAGAGCGCACCGACCACCGCATTGATCGCATACAGGAGACCACTGAGAAGCTCCACGACCAGCTCGACCATCTGCCCGCGCGGATCAACGGCCAGATGAAAGAAGCGGTCAGCGGTCAAGCTGTGGCCGTCGCCCAGGCCGCCAAGGTCGCAGCCGAGGCCGTGTCCATCGCCGCAGCGCTCGCCGCCAAGGAGCGCGACAAGACCATCGGAGCAGACTCGGTAAAGAAGGCTCTCACCAGGAGCACGCGGTGGATCATCTCCGTGCTCACGATGGTCTGCGTAGGAGTCGTGGTGGCGACGCAGCTCTCGCTGTCGCACGCTAGCGACGACCGCATTCCCGTCCTGACCGGCACGATCGTTGCGGCCATCGCCGTGCTGTCGTTCGTCTGGTACCAGAGCAGCAAATCGAGCTAGGAGGCCCCATGGGCACCATCGTCAACCTGAAGAAGGCAGCCGTCGCCGAAGGGCTGGTCTTGCGACTCCCAGGCTGGGCTAAGACTCCGCCATTCGGCGTGACCATGACAGAAGAGGCCGGCGGCTACTACCGCCAGCTCCTGCGCGAAATCGCCGCCTCCAAGGCAAAAGGGACGGCGTCACGTGACATCACACTCAAGCGCCTGGCCGTGGCGGAGGGCAAGGCTCTGAAGCTCAAGGGCTGGAACGCTTCGCCACCCTTCGGCGTGACTCTCACCGCTGGTCGGGGTGACCGGATCGACGCCCTGCTGCTGGCCATCTCGAAGGCGCGCATTGTGCCGCC
>PKWT01000101.1 GCA_003132125.1 Micrococcales bacterium
CCCGCTTAAGTCTGAAGAGCCGAGTTGAGCCGAAACGGCGCAACAGCGTTCTGTCGAGGCTGCGACTCGCGACCAAAGACCCCAGTTGAAGCCACCAGACTGACCTCCCGGTCTATCAGTTGAGTTTCCACTCACCTGAAAGACACGAGAGGAGCTGCTTCTGCCGGTCCTCCAGGACTCTCGGAGTCCATGTCGGTTGACCTAGCACCTGGGTGGTGATGGCAAAGGCGGCCACACCATTGTTGCCCGTGAAGTACTTTGTCTTCTTCTTGTCGAAGTCGTAGTTTTGCGCTTCGGAGTTCTTGGCCCTATTCAGCAGGACTAGGTTGGCAAGTCGGTGGGTCCATCGCTCACGCTCGTCAGCAGTGAAGTCGGTCAGCCATGCTGATTCAGCGCCAGGATTCTGCGGCAGCACATGCTCCACCGTGATCAACCGATGGACGTAGGAGACTCCAGGACACTTCGCGAGGACTTCATCCAGCCGGAGGAGCACGTATTTCCGAACCTTCGCTGCCAAGTAGAGGTCGCCGCCGAGATGGCTGGCGGTGTCCAACTTCTCGATGTCAGTGAGTTGGAAGGAGGGGGCCGACAAACCCTTGTCAGCACCAAGCTCTCGCAGAAGCTCGGCATACCGCGTTGCACGCGGCGTGGCGTACACCCGACGAATCAGCATGCTTGCGGCCAAGCGCTCAAGCAGGGCGAAGAAGTCATTCAGCCAAGCCGGATCGTCGTGATGGTGGCGCAGCGCCCACAGGGCCGGCGGACGCCAGTCGTTGTTGTCGAGTTGCTCAAGGCGTTTGAACCAAGCGTTCACCTGGTCCGCCCCAGTGGTGGCGGCATAACTCTGATCCCGGATCTGTTCGTAAGCATCCGCGTAAGGAACAACCACATCGTCCACGAACCGCTCGCCCCTTCCGGGCAGGTATCCCTTGAGCACCTGTTCGGGGAACTCTTTGAGGAGCTCTCTCTTCGCTCGCTCCTTCGAGAAGATCATCCGGACGTGCAAGAACAGGTCAGCGAAGTCTTCGCGGCCCAAGGACTCCTCGGCGTCCTCCCACCTGACCGCGTATGCGTCTGACACCGCATCGTCGAGATCACCGATTACCTGCGATTTGAAGATGTCGGCAGGTGACAGGTCCAGCCCACGGGCATTCATGACGCTGAATATCCTGTGAGCGCTATCTAGGTCTGGCGTGCTAACGACCACCAAAAAGGTCCGCTCACCGAGCATGCGAACCAGTTCAAGTCGTCGGCTCTCTGACCACTGCTGCAGCGCCTGGTCCAGCATGCGGGCATTCGCCTGGACCGACCTCTGCGCGTCAGTCTTCATGGCATCTGGATTGGCCAGCAAGAGGTGTGGAATAGCGCCGCTACTTTGCACATTGTCCTGGAAGAACTGAGCGTCGCGGGCGCGAAGAGCGAGCCGTGGCTTGGTCTTAAGGCCAAGGACGATGCTCCCTGGCTCGGCGGTCATGTTATTCAGCTCGTTCGCCAAAGCCAGATCTGAAGTCAAGTCCCGAAGCACTGCGAAGAGGATGGTCAGTGTCGTCAACCGTTGCTGCCCATCGATGACTTCAGCCTTTGATGAGTCTTTGCTCTTGACCAGCACTATCGAGCCGAGGAAGTACGGCTCGGCGTTCCCTCGGTCCAAGGCCTCCACAAGATCCTCGAGCAGCTGGGTGGCCTGCTCGACCTCCCAGGCGTAGGGACGCTGGTAGTCAGGGATCCGGAAGTCGTAGTCGCTGCAGAAGACCTTGTGTAGGGGGACCTCGTGGGCCTCAAGCTGTTGCATGAACCGCATCATGACGGACATGACCGACATTGCGCAGCCCTCTGACCAAACGACGTGTGCCTTCAGGGGGGTGCTCAAGCACCAACTGCCGACCTCACAACCTCGTTTCCGGCAAACCCCTCATCTCACCTTGAACATGGCGATACGTTGCCGTCAGCCTTTGGCGTGGAGCGACGAAAGACGGGGATCATGAGCAGTTCAGCCGGTTGGTATCCACAGACTGATGGCCAACAGAGGTACTGGGATGGCCAGCAGTGGACTGAGAACTTCGCCCCAGGTACTCCGCTGGCGTTGCCCCAGCCGTCGCACGAAAGAACTGGTTCCTCCGGCACAAGATCCTCACCGCGATCGGTGCACTTTTGTTGATTGGGATCTTCTCCAACCTCGCCAACGGCGGCACCAAGTCCGGCAACATCGCGCCGGTAGGAGACCCAGTCGCAACGTCAGCAACGTCAGCCACGCCAGACCAGGCGGCGGCGTTCAAGGCGGCAGCGGACCAAGCCGCTGCAGACAAGGCAGCGGCGGCAGCGGCTGCAGCGGACAAGGTGGCCGCGGCGAAGGAAGCCGCGGCGAAGGCTGCTGCGGCGAGGGCGGCAGTGGGTGTCTACGACGAGGCCTATGGGACCTTCACGACCGTCGTGAAGTCCAGCCGAGGTGACGCGATAATCGCCCTTCCGAAGGGCGCCAAGGCTGGGCTGGTCATCGCGACCCACAAGGGATCGTCCAACTTCCAGGTCAGCGGTTTGGACGCTGGCAACCAATCGACGATTGACGGACTGGTTAACGAGATCGGCAACTACACCGGAACCACGGCCTACGGACTGATGGACATGGGAAACACGCCCGTCAAGCTCCAGATCGTCGCTGACGGTTCATGGACGATCAAGATCGCCCCGATCTCCAGCGCCCGCGTCCTGCCGGCTTCAACCTCCGGCAAGGGTGACGCCGTGTTCAAGTTCGAGGGCGATGCCGCCGACTTCGCCATCACGCACAAGGGTTCGTCCAACTTCCAGGTCCAGCAGTACGGCGGTGACCTGAACATGGGCGTGAACGAGATCGGCAACTACTCAGGCACCGTGCCGTTCGTTGCAGGGCCGACCGTGCTTGTGATTGGCGCGGATGGCACATGGACCTTCAAGAAGCAGTAACAGCCTGCACGTGTAGCAGCGCCCGCCACGGGGATCGGCGGGCGCTGCTCTGTGTTTGTGAGGCTTACCGTGCGCGACGCCCGTAGTACCGAGACAGATCGCGCACGGGGGATTGGCCATTCTTCAGACAAAGCATGAAGATTCGCCCTAGGCTGCCGTGCGCCAACACATGGGGATTACAAGGCCATAGGGGGACAGCTGATGGGGCTTCACAACAACCGTCGGCACATCGCACAATGGTCGCTCTTTGGCCTACTTGTTGTGCTCACGGCCGGATGTGCCACCGCAGAGACGACGCCAACGAGTGCCAACGGCGTTGCCAGAGTGACAACTCAGACCTCGACCCCCGGTGCGACAAAGCCAACCACCCCACCGTTGAAGGTGACAGTCAAAGCAACACCAGTCGCACCCAAGAAGACGGGCGGCATCTCGGTCAACTCTTCCGGTGCCGTCTTACCCAACTCGGCGCGCACACCCGGTGCGATCAACCCATCTGTCACCCAAGCCACCATCGGTCGAACGATCTGCGTCTCCGGGTGGACCGCGACCATAAGGCCGCCCTCGTCACTCACAACAGCTCTCAAGGTGGCCCAGCTCGCCTCCGGGTACACCTACAAGGGCGACACAGCCACTGGTGACTATGAGGAAGACCATCTCATCTCCTTGGAGCTCGGTGGTGCGCCCAGCGCGGAGGCCAACCTGTGGCCAGAGCCCTACAACGCCCCCGAGGGGGCCAGGGTCAAGGACCAGGTGGAGAACAAGCTGCACACCCTGATCTGCGGCGGCACCATCACCGTGGCCACGGCTCAGCGGGCCATCGCCACCAACTGGTGGGTCGCCTATCAGACCTACGTTGGGGCAGCCCCTCCTGCCTCGACCTACAAGGCCCCAGTTGTCGCCCAGCCCGCACCGGTACCGGTTGCTCCTGGCGGAGCGACCGCGCTGTGCAACGACGGCACCTATTCCTACGCAGCCCATCACCAGGGTGCATGCTCAGGCCACGGCGGCGTCAAGGTGTTCTACAAGTAGCGTCCGGCCAGCACCCAGTTCAAGCCTTGGCTGGATCGATGACCCGCCAGGTCAGGCGCGTCGAATCGCCCGGCCTCAGACGAAGAGTCAGATCGAGGCAAGGCGGATGTCGTGCAGCCGCTCACGAAGTTCCGGGTCTGACATCACGAGGTAGACCAGGCCGCAGTCTTGGGGACCGGATGCACCCGGCACGCATAGCGAGCAGGCGTCTCCGGGGCGGATGGGGCACTTGGGCTCCGGCTGTGTTCTGACCTCGACCATCTGGATCCCTCTGGAACGGCATCGGTTCTCGTGGCATCAGAATGTGAATGCCGCACGTCTCATGGTAGTTGGCTTCGTCGCGTCAGATCGAATGGCCCGATCCGGACAGGAGCGGGTGTCACGGCGCATTCGGCGACTCCCAACCGCACGCCACCGTCGGGAAGGCCCAGTGTGCGAGCCCGTGCGCTCAGTCCGTCTTGGCCAGACCCTTGGCTGCGCGATTGGCTGACAACCAGCTGACGGCGATCGCGATGTCGTGGCGCTCGGCGCGAGTCGTCGCACCACCGGCCTCGATGGCCGCGATGCTACGGCGTGGAACGCCCGATGCCCTCGCCAGCTGAGTCCTCGTGACATCCAGGCTCCGGCGCATGGCCCGGACCGTGCTGGCGAACAGCCGGTCGGGTTCCACGGAATCGACGGTAATGATGATGGTGCTCACGATCGGGTTCCTTCCATGTCTTCTGCGGTGAGCGGCGGTCGGGACCGTTGCGTTCTCGACCGGCTTGTTCTCGTTGGTGGTTCTTGTTACGCCGATGAGCGGGCGCGGACAAAGCGCTCCAGCCGTTGCCGGGCCTCGGCCATCGTGGGCTCGACCCCCGATAGTGGGCGGAGTCGTCCAAGACCGCCCGGACAAGGTCGGCGACCAGATCAGCCGGGACCCTGCCCTCCAGCTCAGCGGACAGGGTTGCGGTTTCAGCCAGGAACCGGTCGCCTTCGACAAGACGTGCCGCAGTGTGGTCTGGTTTCCTCGGCGGCTGATACATAGCGACCTCATTTCGGTGGTCCAAAGACGAAGGACAGGGCTACCGAGGTTCGGGAGCAGCACCGAGAACAGTCCACGCACCGAGGTCTGGAGGGCGCAACTGCTCCCCGACGCTACGCCGAAATGTCGCCAATGTCACAGGCGTGAGGAGAACCGTGCTGCTCGGCAACTGGGACCAAACCGGCCATCAGGCGATGAGATGCAGAACGCCTGCTTTCCTTGTGACGAGGCTCTCATGACGTGGGCGTTGACCTTGGCGTTGACCATGGCGTTGGGTAGGAAGTTCGCCCTGTGCGGCCCAGTGACGCCACCGATGCGCCACCAGGATGACTCACAGGGCGCTGATCCCCAGACCTCGATTCAAGGAGCCCGATCATGATGACTTGGCGCAATCGCGCTGCCTGCCTGGACGAGGAGCCCGAGCTGTTCTTCCCGATTGGGAACACCGGCCTCGCTCTTCCACAGATCGAAGAGGCGAAGGCCGTATGCCGTCGCTGCGAGGTCGTTGAGACCTGCCTGGAATGGGCCATGGAGTCAGGCCAGGACGCTGGCGTCTGGGGCGGTCTGTCCGAGGACGAACGGGCCGCCCTCAAACGACGCAATGCCCGCGCCCGTCGCGCTGACCAGGCCACGCCCGTTCATTGACGGTCAAGTCCCTGGCCACAGGGCGTGGGAACTAGCCTGACAGTCATGCCGCAGGGCCGCCAAGGAACACAAGCTCAGCCCTGGTTCATGGCTGCAGGAGATGCCCTACGGCGCAGATGGCCGGGTCGAAGAGGGCCTGGTCGGGTCCCTATCCGGGAAGATCGAAGGCCGGACAACGGGTGCGCGGCTTCGCTGTTCGAGCATTGGGTGTCCAGGGTGGTTCATCGGCGTGACCTGGGAAACCGGACAGCGGTTGTGGCCCTGCTCGGAAGGTTGGCGATATGACCCGGCGGCCAAGACCGTTCGTGTCACGGGCGGCGGTGAGATCTCGGCCCGGCGGAGCACGCGCCACATCAGTGCCCGCACGCGCCCTCTGAACGGCAGCGATGAGGCCTTCCCCCTGAGCCATCGTCGCCGTGAGGCTGGAGAGCATGGCCGTCATCGACACCCGCCCACCCATGAACGTCCTTGCATCAACAGAAGGAGTAGCTTGTGACGGAGATTCAGTTCGACAAACAAGACCAGCTCGCGAAGATCCAAGCTGGGCTCATGCCGGGTGAGGCGCTGTTCGCCGTGTACGACGGCAAGGGGACGGGTACCGGGTTCATCGGATTGACGGACCGGCGCGTCATCATCCAGGACAACTCGTTCGTCGGCGGGAAGATCGCCCTCACGAGCCTGCCTTACAAGCGGATCCAGAGCGTCTCGTTTGTGTCTGACAAGTCGATGTTCGGTAAGTTCACGTCCTCGTCCACCGTGGCCATCACTGTCGGCGACGGCTCAAGTCACGAAGTCGAGTTCCGGGGTGAGGAAAAGGCTCGTCACGCCCACGACGTGATCTTGCATTACGTCATTCATGGGTGACTCACGGAAAGCAAGTGCTACCTGGACCAGCCAACCGAGTGCAGGATCTCAGTCAAGGATATTTCGCCCCATAGCGCTCCTGACCTGCACGTTTACCACGCACAACAGCACAGCGCTCAGGCGTCCCTAGTGCGCGACTACCTGGACTGAGTCTCGGCTCCTGGGTTTCAGGTTTCCGCAGGTCAACGGCCCTTTTCGGGTCTCATGAGCGATCAAGGCCAGACCCGACTTGATCAGTCGCGGGCCCCGGCGACTGATACCTTCCGGGGCCTGCACAGTTGCCTCGACTGTCTGTTCCCAACGAGATTCGCCCGTTGCGCAGCCCAGTGAGGCGAGCTCAGAGCCCCAGGACATGTGCTCGAGGTAGTTGGGCTGAAGTTCGTTACTTCACCGGGACGGTGACATCACCTTGTTCCTGTAGCAGCCGGTCCCAGGTGTCGAAGGCCATGCAAAAACGGCCACCGAGGGCGTACTGGGTGCCCCAGCTGTTCCAGAACCAGACGAGCTTCTTGTCGGCGTCGATCCCGTCAGCGACGATCTCGTGGCCTCCGCGGACCGTCGCAGCTGCCGTGATTTTGACCATGCCGGTCTTTGGGTCGGGGTTGTCGAAGCTGCTGTACCAGTTGATGCCGGTGATGACCGGGCGCACCACGAGCGCTTGGAGGGCGTGGTGGATGCCGAAGGCGTGGTGATAGGTGGTGATCATCCCGAGCTGCTTTGCTGCCTTGCAGACCATGAGGCCGGAGCCACCGGGATCGTTGGGTGGGTAGGGCTTGCCTTCAAGTCTGGTTTCCAACTCGTATAGCTGGATGGCATCGGTCTCGTTACGCGGCGTACCGCCGCCGAAATCTGGTGCCGAGTCCAGCGCACCACACAGGGCGTTGGCAGTGCATGACCCCAGCTTGCCTTGATCGAGGGGCAACCCGGTCGCCTTATGGGTCACGCCAACGATCTTCGTTGCCCGCCCAGCCTGGAATTCCCAAGAGCGCGGATCGTGTTAGCGCCAGCCACCGTTCGAGGGACTCTCACCGCTGCGAAAATGCTAGCGCCGTAGAGACCCGGCGAGGAAGCCTTCTGATGCCTTGAGCGAACGACCCGCATCGCCTTGCGCCAGCCTGATCCACGCTTCCGCCGGTGAGTGGGCTGCTGACAGACCACGTGACGTGGTTGGCTGGAACGTGCAGTTCGTATGACGTGGACGTTGACTTTCGGGGTGACCTTGGCGTTGACTTCAATGTTGGTCATTCACGACCCAGTGGCGCCACAGAAGCGCCGCCTGGACCGACTCACACGACGCACTCATCCCCAGGTCCTCAAATAAGGAGCTTGATCCTCATGACATGGCGCAATCGTGCTGCCTGCCTGAACGAGGACCCCGAGATGTTCTTCCCCATCGGGAACACCGGCCCGGCGTTTCTCCAGATCGAGAGAGCAAAGGTCGTCTGCGGTCGCTGCGAGGTCTTTGACACCTGCCTCAGTTGGGCCATGGAGTCCCGACAAGATGCTGGAGTGTGGGGTGGGCTGTCCGACGACGAGCGGCGTGCTCTGAAACGACGCAACGCGCGCGTCCGCCGCGCCAGCTGAGCCACCAGCAGAGCTGCACGTCCACCACGAGCCCGACGGTCCGGGCGGCCGACAGGCTCAGCGGGGGTTGGTCACCGAACGCGGTATTGACTTTGGGGGACTGGACGGTGCTGTGACCGGGGGTTTCGTCGCGGCATGGGCTGGCGCCGCGGGTGGCTCGGCAACCTTGGTCTTCGGCTTGGCCGCCGGCGCGTGCGATACCACATGGGGTGGCGTCGACTTCACCTTCGCCGCCGCCCTGGCGTCGGCCCTGGCTTTGGCGTCGGCCCTGGCTCTGGCATCGGCCTTTGCCCGGGCACCGGCCTTCACCGTGGCATCGCCTGTCGTTGCTGACGTGGGGGACGCCGTCCGAGAGATCAGGGCTGAAAGGTTGCTCGCCTGCGCCGTCGCCCACGAGACCCACTCATGCCGGATATCCGGCATGAGAAGCCCACCGCCCACACCGAGTCCTAGCAGGCAGGCGCATACCGCAGAAATCAGACGTGGCGTTCTCAGCCGGGGCATGCCTGCGTTGGGTGACGTGTGCGCCGGGACCGGATCCGACGATTCGATGTTCGCCGGGGGGACCGGTCGTTCGGAGTGGTCGATCGTCTTGTACTGGTCGGTCCAGAAGTCGCCGGACTTGTACCGCAGCTGTCCATTGCCGACGTAGTACCACCCAGGAGGGTCTTGGGCCATGTGCCACCTCCTGTGATCGGCACCGACCCTATGAACGGTAAGGGCCGTCTCGCCATGCCGTCCGGTGGATCGGGAGGAACTGGCCGAAAGGACTACCGCGAGAAGCTGCTCATTGGCAATACTCAGGCTTGGCAGGGCCAGGACTCTCTGAAAGGTCGGACATGGATCGCAGCACACTGCGCGAGATGCAGGCTCCGCTGAAGCAGCGATACCGCGACGAGCCAGCCAGTGCGCTCACGCTGTTGCATGCGTCCGGATCGTTCGACGACCCTGACATCACCTGCACCGTCGAATCGTGGGCCGGCCCCGTCCGAGCGGGACTCCATCCAGCCACCGGTGGCGACGGCGGCGAAGCATGCTCCGGCGACATGCTCCTGCAAGCCCTGCTCGCCTGCGCGGGCGTCACCATGCGAAGCGTGGCCATCGCACTCGGCATCGATATCCGCGCCGCCAGGCTCCACGCGAAAGGCGAGTTTGACGCCCGTGGCACCCTGGGGGTCTCCCGCGACACCCCGGTTGGTGTGCGCGCCATCCAGCTCGTCGCCGAGGTGGACACCGACGCCGACGATCAGGCACTGGCACGTCTGGCTGAGCTGACGGAGCGCTATTGCGTTGTCGCGCAGAGCCTGGCCCAGCTGCCGAGTATCAGGATCCAACGCAGCACGACCGTGGGCGATTGACCCGCTTCAGGCTGTCTTGCTCCGCGGGATATGAATCCCGAACGCGGTGTTCACCTTGGCGATCATCGTGTTGCTGCTCTTGACCACGATCTCGAGACGCGCCATGGCCGCCTTCCGGTCTCCGGCCGCCCACTTCTCAGCGGACTGCTGACTGAGCTGCGACATCTTCGTGTTGGTGGCAGCCCACCATGCAGGATCGACCCGTGGCGGCGCGGGCAGTCCTCTGATCGCATCGAACTGGAAGCCGAGGCTCATCAAGTCGATGTGCGTCGCAAGCTCCTGTCCGGAGTCCTTGCGCACATCACTCACCAGCACCGGGATCTTTCCGACCTGCTTGGCATAGTCGGCTTTCGTATAGCCGCCGCCGCTCCACGAAGCGCTGGCGAGGTCCTTGGCCGAAGCGGTCACCGCTTTGGGGGAGGACGTGGACACGGCCGGTTTCAGTCCGCTGAGATTCAGCGACCCGTTCGCCGCTGCCGCACCGGTTCCGACGATGAGGACCATGACCGCGGCGGCCACGAGCCACAACAAGCCGCGACCTCCTGACCCGGCCCGGGGCAGGGGCTCCTGAGCGACAGGCTCCGCAGCAACGACCTGACTCGGAACTGCCGCTCGGCGGTCCTCGATCGTCTGGTACTCGTCGGTCCAGCTCGCGCCTTCTTTGAGCCGCAGCTGCCCGTTTCCGACGTAGTACCAACGGGGCTCCTCAACGCCCATCTGTACCTCCCCTGGTCGGATACGTTCAGCGCTCAAAGGTATGTCCGCCCAGGACCCGAAGTCCCGCAATTCCGGGAACTATGACCGAACGGACTAGTGGGACTGGTACAAGCAGCCGAGTGCAGAATGGACTTGTGGGCTATACCGCTCGTCGGAGCTGTTCGCGGTGCAGACTGGGTCCGTGAAAAGTGGCACCAGCGATGTCGTCCGCACCCGACTGTGGCGCGAGGGCCGGCTCGAGCTCGAGGACTTCCCACTTGAGGAGATCTCTGATCACATGCAGGAGGGGCGCCCTCGTCTGGCTCGATCTGTGTGAGCCCGACGGCGACGTTCTCCAGCAGCTGGCCGGCGAGCTGGCCTTGGACCCTCACGCGGTGGAGGACGCGATCACCAGTGGCGAGCGACCGAAGGCCACCCGTCACGCGACCCAAACGTTTGTGACCGTTTATGCGACGCGCCTCGAGATCGATGAGAGCTCTCCACACGGCGCGCTCGAGTCCCGCCTCCACGTCAGCCGCGTCTCTGCATTCGTCCTGCCCCGAGGCATCGTGACGGTGCGTTCCGACACCGGCTTCGACATGAATCCCGTGGTGCAACGCTGGGAGGACGACGCGGACCTGCTCAAGCTCGGCTCCGGGGCTCTGCTCCACGGCTTGTTCGACGACAAGGCCGTGACCCGCGAGATCCAGCAGCGGACCTATCGCGTGCGCAAGGAGCTGGTCGAGCTACGCCGCGTCATCCTGCCCATGCGCGAGGTCATCAACGCAGTCCAGCGCCATCACGCCGCCGACGACGGGCGCAGCAGTGAGCTCGACGGCTGGTATGCCGACCTGTACGACCACGTGCTGCGCGCATCCGAGTGGACCGAGTCGCTGCGAGACATGGTGACCACGATCTTCGAGACCAACCTTTCGCTGCAGGACGCTCGCCTGAACACCGTGATGAAGAAGCTCACCGGCTGGGCTGCGATCATCGCCGTGCCCACCGCAGTGACGGGGTGGTTCGGCCAGAACATCGCCTACCCGGGGTTTGGTGAGCGTTCAGGCCTGATCGCCAGCACCATCGTGATCACCGCGCTCGCGGGCGCGCTGTACGTCGCGTTCCGTCGGCGCGGCTGGATCTAGCGGGTCAGTACATGCGGCGACCGTTACTCCATCTCGAGTCGCTCGTATGCGAGTGTGAGCTCCTCCATCGCAACGTCGCTGCCACGCGCGTTGAACGGTCCGCTCACGTGTTTGATGATGCGAGCGCGCAGGAGCTTCCACTCCTGCACAACCGCGGTTTGGTCTTCGTTCATCAACCGCACTGTCACCGTGCGATAGGCCGTCTGGTTGCCGTTGCGAATGTCGTTGAGCCACTGATACAGGTCGAGTGAGCCGATGATCCCGCGCTTGAGTATGACGTCCGGGTAGCGCGCGAGACCGGTGAGCTTGCGGACGTCGTTCTCTTTCTCGTTGCCGTTCCGGTACTCGACCACGTCCACCGACATGCCGATCTCGCTGCACTCCTGGAAGCCGGCCTGTGGACCGTCCGTCGCTCCCGCACCAAGATCGATCAGGAAGTTGAACTGCGCGTAAGGACGATCACGTTTCACGGCCATCTCAAGCTCCTTCTGTCTTCTTGCGGGCACGGGCGGGGCTGGGCGACAGCCCCTCCGACTGAGGTCTATCAGGCGCAGGTTTGCCGGGCGCAGGTTTGTCAGGCGCCGCAAGCCAGACAAGGTCGTCGTAGGCGAGCTCGAGCTCCTCGATCGCGACGTCATTTCCTGCGGCATTGAAAGAAGGCCCCGACCAACGACACGGCCAGGCACCATCGAGCCGCCATGAGTTGACGATTGCGCCTCCTGCCCCATCGAGCTGGTGGATCGTCACCGGGCGTCGATCGCCTTTGCCGCTCATGATCTTTCTGCGCCAGTCGTAGAGCTCGGTCGAACGCGTCAATGCCCGCCGGAGGACGACCGTCTCGAACCGGTGCGACCGCTCCAGCGGTGGGAGAGTGACGTCAGTCTCGGAGCTGAGCGGGCCAACCTCTGAAAAGCCCAGCTCGCGCGCGCCGATGAAGACCCGGAAGTGACTCGTTCCGAGCAGCGGGGGGAGTTCGCGAACCGGCATGATCGTGATGACGGTACTCCGCTGCGGCGGTGTTGGCACTCCTCCCTGTGACTTCCGCGGTCGGGGCGTCCTGCCCTAACCTCCCCTGGTTCAATCCCCGCCACGCCAAACGCAATTGCAGCGATTGTCCACGATTGATCACGGTTTTCTGTCACTGTTGCGAGAGACGGTGGGGCACGGGGCGGACCGTGCAAGCGTGGTTTTGATTCTCTGGAAGGAAGCACCTCGATGATGGCTCGACTGCCCTCGCGGATCGTCATGGTCGTCGCGATGATGTGCGCGGCGCTCGTCACGTTGACGGCGTCGACCATCTCCGCGGCCCCCGCAGCATCGGCGGCCACCACGGTGGTGGCAACTCTCAGCTCTCACGGCCCGACGGTCGTGGTCATTCAGCGGGCCGTCAAGGCCAGCCCCGACGGCATCTACGGACCTCTGACCGCCGCGGCGGTCAGAGTGTGGCAGCGGGCTCACCTCCTGCCCGTCACCGGTGTCGTGGACTCGATCACCTGGGCGAAGCTCAAGCCGGCGCCGGCACGGACGACGCCACAGCTTTTCGGCAACGATGTCTCCTGGCCGCAGTGTCCCAAGGGGCTCGGGATCCCATCCCGTCCGACCGAGGGCAAGGCGATGCCTCCAGCTTCGGCCAAGTTTGTCGTGATTGGCCTGACAAACGGGCCCGGCTTCTATCCCAACCCGTGTCTGGGCACCCAGACGGAGTGGGCCATGTTGCATCACGTCCACACCGCTGTCTATGCCATGACGACCTACCCGACGGCGGCCCAGATCGCCACCTACGGGCTCGCAGGACCCTACGTGGGCACCACCTGGCTGCCCAAGCTGGCCAACACCGGCTACGCCCAGGCACAGCTCAACGTCGCCTCGATGCATGCGGCCGGGCTGCTCTCGCCCATCGTGTGGGTGGACGTTGAGTCTTACCGGGTCGCACCGTGGTCCAAGAACAAGACCGGCAACAAGGCCGTCCTGGACGGGGTCCTGCGCGGCTACAGAGCAGCCGGCCTCGCAGTGGGTGTCTACTCCAATCCGTACCTGTGGAACGGTGTTGTCGGCTCGGCGCGCTACTCGCTGCCGGAGTGGCGCACGGCAGGGCCGAGGCCCAAGGCGACCGCGCAGTCGCGATGCACCAGCCCGTCCTTCCAGGGCGGGCGCGCGGTACTGGCGCAATGGACGACCAAGGCGATGGACTTCGACCTCACCTGCCCCGGTTACAGCACGCCGAGTGCCNNACTGACCCGCAAGGTACTGACCCGCAAGGCACTGACCCGCGTCAGACTCAGGTGTGGCGAGGATGGCCTCTTTCAAGGACGGCGGGAAAACCGTTGGCGCATCACGGCGCTCGCGTCGCGCAGGGTCGCCCGAACGCTCCAGGCGAGGTTGACTCTCACTGATCGGAGCTGGGTCAGCCCGCGGCTGGGCCACAAGGCTGCCCGCAACCGGTCACTGGCGCGCCTGGTTGCCGCTGCCCCTCTGAGCACCTGCCGGACGTCATCGGCGAGCCCGCCCGGGTCGGGGGCAGATCCTGCATAGCGCGAGCGTTCGAGTGTCTGCACGGCCCTGCCAAGAGCGGCAGACGCCTCAGCATCAAGAAACGCTTCTTGCTCGTAGTAGGCGCGGACCTGCCGCGGGGTGCGACTCGGGGCCGGCGGAATCCCGAGGTCGCTCAGCGACGACGTGAGGAAACCCCACTGAACCTCAACGCGTTGTGAGGCTGTCCGCGCCGTGATGAGGTCACGTCGACGACGCCAACGTGCTGCCAGGGGCACGACCAAGGATCCGAACAGGCCCAGCAGAGACCCGAACAGAACCGCGCCCCATCCGTGGGTCAGCCACCGGAACACGGAGGCCGGGCTCAAGCCGGCCCCCTGGCTGCTGCCACCTGAGGTTGGGAGATCGCCGATATCCGGGCGTCCGCTCTTGCCGGGTGCCGGCGCCGTCGCACCGCCTGAGGTGCCACCACCACCCGAGGTTCCGCCGGTGGTCGCGGGCGTGGCGTACGCGGGGGGCGCCGCCCTCGAAGGTGTCGGTTCGAACCTGGTCCAGCCCAGGCCGTCGAGATACAGCTCCGGCCAGGCGTGGGCATCGGCGGCGATCACGGTCCAGACGCCCTTGCTCTGGGTCCCCGGCAGGAAGCCGAGGGCGATGTGTGCTGGTATGCCGGCGGCACGCGACATCATCACCATGGCGGTGGCGAACTGTACGCAGTAGCCCTTCTTGGTCACCAGGAAGTTGGTCAGGGGATCGAAACCGGCGTCGTTGCCTGAAGCGTCCTTGGCCGGGGGGGCCAGGGTCAGGGAGTAGGTGAACCCACCATCGGCGCGGAGGTACTGCTGGATGGCCATCGCCTTGTCGTAGTTCGAGGCCTTGCCGGCGGTGAGCTGCTCGGACAGAGCGGTGACCTTCCCCGCAGACGGTCCGTCCAGCGTCAGGTCCATAGCGAAGCGGGTCCGGTCGGCTTCACTCAACGGCGGGGTGCTCTGCAACATGGCGGCGGTGGGCTCCAGGCGCCAGTAGGACGCGGTGTAGGAGTCGGGGCTTTCGGCCACCCTCACGCTCTGGGTCTGGTTGTCCGCTCCCCATGCGATGCCACCCAGGTCGGCGTCGATCAGGGGATATGGCAAGGCCAGGTTGGGATCGTTGAGCAGGTTGCGAGCGAAGGCCATGGTGAAGCGTCGCTTGGGCACATCGGGGGAGAGACCGACGGGTGCAGGGATGTCCGGGTTCGTCGACAGAGCCGGCGTGGGCCCGCCGAAGGGTCGCCATACGCCTCGGTAGAAAGATGTGACCGCGACTCGCAGCGGCGGTGGCGACGAGTCGCCTGTCGTGTACTGAAGGACCGGGGCCGTGCTTTGTTCGTTGAGGTCCACGGCCAGGTCGATGTTCAGCGAGAAACCCCCCGCGCCGGTTCCCGTGCCGGTGCCTGACGAGCTGCGGCCAAGACCTGAGAGGAAGAACTTCGGCGGAAGCTGGGGGAGCAGGACCGGCGTGGCGATCGCGGCCACCAGAGCCGCCGCGCCCAGAGTCCGCGCCATTGCTGAGTAGCGGTACAACCCCTCGGAGTCGATCGTCCCCCTGACGGGCGTGCGGGCCACCGTTACGGTGGTGCCCCATCGGCGCAGGATGGCGCTTCCCTGCCTGGCGACAAGGATGAGCCACATGACGGCGGCGGCCAGGAAGAAGTACACAGGCAGCGAGGCGCCGGTGTTGGCCGCGGAAGACAGGAAGGCCGACAGCAGCGGCAGCCCGGCCAGGGAGGGGGAGCGACGTGTCACAGCGAGGTAGTCAACGGCCACAGCGACCAGGGCGAGAGCGCCGCTCACGACGAAGATCAGCCCGGGGGTGGTGGGCGCCGGTGCGGAATACATCTGCGCGGTCTTGATGGCTTCACGGATGAGCTTGTCCGCCACCCCCAACGTCTCAAAGGTCGGAAGGCCGTGCCAGAGATGGCCCTGGCCGTAGATCGCGCTCGCGGCCAGGACGACACACACCAGCTGCACGGTGAGGACCTGCGAGCCGCGAAGGACCAGCGCCCGCGCACCTACCCCGCTGAGAACCACGACCACCAGCAGCAACAGTGTCCGGCTCACCCAGGTCGGCTCGACCAGGAGGGTGGAGACCGGCCAGGCCGCCGTCAGGGTGGCGATCGCGGCCAGCGTCGCGTCGACCCCGCGGCTTGCCCGGCCCTTCATCGTCCGGCTCCGAGTGAGACGGCGCCGCGTGTGGACGCGGCGTCCCATGCCGCGTCCACAGTCATGCCCGAGCGCACGATGCAGGTGCTCCAGCCGGCGGCATCCACCAGGGAGGCGAGCTCCAGCGTCTGGTTGGCGGGTGGACCGGCGCGCCCGCCGGCGAAGCTCTTGGAGTCGAGCAGAAACAACAGGCCGACGCCGCCCGGCTGACGCAGGGCCGCAATCTGCCGCAGCATGGCTTCGTCGTGGTCGGTCACGATGGCGATCACCAGACCGCCGGCCGAGGTCAGCGGATGTGCCCAGTGGAGCACTTCTTCGAACCGTTGGACCGGACCGAGCTGGGCCACGGCCAGCGAGGCCATCGCCTTGTCGATCTCCAGGACCTGGGTCGCCTCACCCCCAGCAGTGGTCTCGTTGCTGACCAGGTGGAGGGCGTAATGATGTCCGAACAGGTGCGTCGCGATGGAGGCCGCAGCGCTCACCGCCCATTCGAAGGAGCCCAGGGCGCCCGAACCTTGGTGCCCGTCCGCACGCGAGTCCAGCACGACGACGGCCCGTCGCCTGGCCGGGAGATCCTCCTGTCTCACCATCAGCATCGACCGATGGGCTGTAGCCGGCCAGTGGATCCTGCGCAGGTCATCGCCTTCGTGGTAGCTGCGCACGGCCACGTCGTCCTCGCCGTGCAGGGCGACCATATGGGGGATGGTGCCTTCGGCTCCGATGCCCTCCGAGTGGGGTCGCCCGCGGCCAAGAACCTCGACACGGGGAAGGACCAGAATGTCGGTGACGCCGGGCGTCGTTGCCGCGATGGTGGCCAGACCGAACGGATCCCGCATGCGCAACGTCAGGGGCCCGAGCCGGTGACGTCCGCGGACATGGGAGCGGATCTGATAGTCCACCTCGCGAATATCACCCGGTTCCATGGGAGGCAGGACGAAGCGAGGTCGGTCGCCCAACACGTGGTCCAGGCGTTCCTCAGCCAGTTGAAGCTGACTGCGTCGCCCAGAAGTGTTCTCGAACACCACCTGGACGTTGGCTGGCTGGTCGACCACGAGTCGGGCGGGTTGAACCCTGCGGGAGACCTCGACGGTGCTGCTGGTGCGTCTGGTGGCCACGGCGGCCAGGAGCGGCAATGTGGCCAGGAGTGCGCCGACGCGCGTGATGTCTGAGAACCCGAGCAGGAAGCCACCCAGCAGCAAGGTCAGGCCGGCTGCCACGAAGGCACGGCCGCGGGTGGTGAGTACGTCTCGGAGGCGGGTCAAGTGATGTGGTCCGTTCTCTGTCTGCCGCTCGTTCCGTATGCCGTTCAGCGTGCCGAAGCAGGAATGGGGACTCGTCGTACGAGCTCGTGCAGAACCTCGCTGTTGGTGCGGTGGGCCATCTGGGTCTCACCGGCCGGGATCATCCGGTGGGCCAGGATGGGCTCGACCAGGGCCTGCACGTCGTCGGGCAGGACATGATCGCGTCCGGCCAGGGCTGCGTATGCTCGCGCTGCTCGCAGGAGGTGGAGGCTGGCGCGCGGGGACGCCCCCAGGCGCAGGGCAGGGGTCGATCGGGTCGCGGTGGTGAGGTCGACGACGTACTGCTTGATGGCCGCGCTCGTGTGCAGCGTCCGCACCGTGTTGATGAGCTTTGCGACGGTGTCACCGTCGGTCACCGGCGCCATCGCCTCGAGAGGGAACGCGCCGCCGTGGCTGTCCAGCATCGAGACCTCTGCAGCCGGGGACGGGTAGCCCATCGAGATGCGCGCCATGAACCGGTCGCGCTGCGCCTCGGGCAGGGGGTACGTGCCCTCCATCTCGATCGGGTTCTGCGTGGCCATCACGATGAATGGCTTGTGCAGCTGATAGGTCTGGCCGTCGACGGTGACCTGGCCCTCCTCCATGCACTCCAACATCGCCGACTGGGTCTTGGGGGAGGCGCGGTTGATCTCGTCACCGACGACGACGTTGGCAAAGATGGCGCCCGGCCGGAACTCGAAGTCGCGTAGGTCCTGGTTGAAGACGCTGACCCCGGTGATGTCGCTGGGCAGAAGGTCGGGTGTGAACTGCACCCGGCGGACTGAACAGTCGATGGACTTGGCCAGGGCCTTGGCCAGCATGGTCTTGCCGACGCCGGGGACGTCCTCGATGAGCAGGTGCCCTTCGGCCAGGAGAACCGTGATTGCGATGTTGATGACGTCTGTCTTGCCCACGATGACGGTCGCCATCGCCTTGCGCATGCTGGCGGCGACCTCGGTGACGAGCTCGAGACCTGCCTGGTCGGCTCCGGATGATGCCTGCATGCCCTGATCTTGCACGAAACCGTCGCGTGCGGCGCCTATCGCACTCAAAATGCCTCCCGGGTTGGTCCCTTCATCCTGCCGCACTTCGCTGCTCACGGCACCGGCTCGGGTAATCGCAGATCGATGAAGTTTCCCCTCCACCACCAGTCCAGCCCGGTGACCTGTGCAAACACGTTTTTGCGAACCGAGATTTTCCTCGGTTTCACCAATATGTGGAGGGAAGTGGAGTACGGTGGAGGACAGCGGAGAGCGCTTGCTGTCCACGACCGGAATAGTCCACAAGTTCTTGCCCAGCGGGAGGGAGGTGCACGGTGTTCCTCGGCACGCACACCCCTCGACTAGACGACAAGTGGCGCCTCATCCTGCCGGCCAAGTTCCGTGAGCGCCTCGCCGGTGGTCTGGTCATCACCCGGGGGCAGGAGCGCTGCCTCGACATCTTCCCGATGGACGAGTTCGTCCGGCGGGCAGAGGCGGCAAGCGCCGCACCGATGACGAGCAAACCCGTCCGCGACTACAACCGCCTGCTCATGTCTGGCGCCTTTGACGAGATCCCTGACAAGCAGGGCCGGGTGACCGTCCCCGCGGTGCTGCGCGAGTACGCCGGTCTCACCCGTGACTGCACGGTGATCGGTGCCGGGCTGCGCATCGAGCTGTGGGACTCAGCTGCGTGGAACGCCTACCTCGAGGGCACCGAGCAGCCGTTCTCGGACCAGGCGGAGGAGGTCTTCCCCGGACTCCTGTGATCGAACCGCCGTCAGTCGACAGGGCCCCTGGGGCCAGGTCTCCACCCGCTTCGCTTCCCGAGCTCACTTCCCCGAGATCGGGCAGCACCCCTAGAAGCGGTTGGGGACCTGACCGCAGGGTCTGCAGTACCTAGCACCAGGACCTCGCAATACCGTTACCAGCCAAGGGAAAGACGCACGATGAACGCTCGCGGGACAGCGGAGGACCGGCACGTCCCCGTCCTGCGCGACCGCATTCTGGAGCTGTTGGCGCCTGCCCTCGAGCAGCCGGGTTCGGTCATGGTGGACGCCACACTCGGGATGGGCGGGCACAGCGAGTCCGTCCTGGAACACTGCCCGAACGCGCGGGTCCTGGGGATCGACCGCGACCGTGAGGCCCTCACGCTGGCGGGCGAGCGGCTTGCCCGTTTTGGTGACAGGTTCACCCCGATCCACGCCGTGTATGACGAGCTGCCCCAGATCCTCGTCGAGCAGGGGTTGTCATCGGTGTCGGCGGTCCTGCTCGATCTCGGAGTGTCATCGCTGCAGCTGGACGAGCAGGAACGTGGGTTCGCCTACCGTCACGACGCCCCGCTGGACATGCGGATGGACCAGACGAGCGGCATGACGGCCGCCGACGTGCTCAATACCTACAGCCTGACCGATCTCGTGCGGATCCTGCATGACTACGGTGAGGAGCGCTTCGCCAAGCGAGTGGCCACTGCTGTTGTGCGGGAGCGTGGTCGTGAGCCGTTCACCAGCTCGGCGCGGCTGGTCGAGCTGCTTCGTTCGATGATCCCGGCCGCATCCCAGAAGAGCGGCGGGCACCCGGGCAAGCGCACCTTCCAGGCGTTGCGGATAGAGGTCAACGCCGAGCTCCAGGCCCTCGAGTCCGTCTTGCCGGCAGCCGTTGACGCGCTTGCCGTCGGCGGTCGCATCGCGGTGCTGAGCTACCACTCCCTTGAGGACCGGCTCAGCAAGCGGGTGCTGACCGCCGGCGCGCGCAGCAGCACCCCGGTCGGTCTGCCGGTCGAGCTCCCCGAGCACGCGGCATACCTGCGCCTGCTGACCCGCGGAGCAGAGGAGCCCAGCGCGGAAGAGATCAGCGTCAACCCCCGTGCGGCATCGGCCCGTTTGCGGGCCGCCGAGCGAGTACGAGCCTCGAAGGGAGGCCGCACATGAGCCAGATGACGTCTGCAGCACGCGCCGGCGCGCGGCCTCTGAACCGTCCGACCACGACCACGACCTCGACCAGACTTCGCGTGGTCACCGGGGCTCCCCCCCATCGCAGTGGCGCCGCGTTCGGGATCATCTGCGCGACCCTGCTCGCTGTCGGACTGATCGGGCTGCTGCTGCTCAACACGGCTCTGGCACAGGGCTCCTTCACGCTGCACGACCTTAGCGCGACCTCCGCGCAGCTCACCGATGCGCAGGACGCTCTTACCCAGTCCTTGCAGAGATCCGAATCGCCTGCCAACCTCGCGGCCAGTGCGGCGAGGCTGGGTATGGTGCCAGCGCAGTCCGCGGCTTTCCTGCGGCTCTCCGATGGCAAGGTCATCGGCGTGGCGAAACCAGCCAAGGCGCCCTCCGGCTTTGCCGTGATCCCGAGCCAGACGCCGGCGCCGGCATCTGCGCAGGCACACGCCAAGCCTGGCAAGCCCGCCTCCAACGCGCCGCCGAAGCCCGCTTCCACCGTGCCGCCGAAGCCCGGACCGAGGTAAGCACGTGACTCAGACGCGCGGCCGGGGGCTCGGGGATGGCGGTCCTGCCCGCGCCTCCGCGTCCGGCGCGCCGGGACACGCGACCGCTCGCACCGGGCGACCTGCAGGCGTGGACCGTAAGGGTGCAGCGGCTCGTCGCCCCTCGGCCAAGGAACCGGCTCACCCAACCCGGAGCTCGTCGACCTCCGTGCCGCGCGGCGCCTCATCACGCAGATCGCCGGTGGCCAAGAGCGCCAGCCGCGTTCCTCCGCATCGTTCAGGTCCGCCGGCCCGACCAACCCGACCGGGTCGCGGCGCTGTCGCCCACCCCGCGCGACGCGTTCGGTTCCTCTTGTTGGCGGTGCTCTTCGTCTTCAGTCTCTTCAGCGCTCAGCTGCTGCGCTTGCAGGCGCTGGATGCCTCACCCGTCGCCAGCGCCGCGCTCAAGAGCCGTTTGTACACGAGCGCCGTGCCGGCGATGCGTGGCGACATCACGGACGCAAATGGCGTGATCCTGGCCACGAGCATCGATCGCAGAAACGTCACCGCGGACCAGACGGCAGTGCCGGAATACAAGAAGAAGGTCAACGGGGTCCGTCAGACCGTTGGCGTGCTGGGGGCGGCAGCCGATCTGGCACCAATCCTGGGCATGCCCCAGGCCGAGCTGACGACGACGCTGACCGGTACTCGCCAGTTTGTCTATGTCGCCAAGGGCATAACCCCGCTGAACTGGCGCAAGATCCAGGCTCTTGGAATTCCGGGCATCTACAGCGAGCAGACATCGGCGCGTTCCTACCCGAGCGCCTCGGCTGTGGCCTCGCTCGTGGGCTGGACGGGTGGTGATGGATCAGGCGGCGGCGGGCTCGAGCTGTTGTTGAACACCACGCTGAACGGCCAACCGGGCAAGTCGACCTACGAGCAGTCCCAGGGCGGCCGCATCATCCCCACGGGGGAGCAGCAGACCACGCCGGCCGTGCCTGGCCGTGATGTTCGGCTGACGATCGACAACGACCTGCAGTGGTTCGCCCAGAACGCCATTGCCCAGAAGGTCATCGAGACGCAGGCCCTCTCAGGCACCGTCGTGGTCACGAATGTCAGGACAGGTCAACTGGCGGCTGTCGCGTCCTACCCGAGCTTCGACCCGAACAACATCTCCGCGGCCAGCGGCAACCTCAACAACTTGGCCTTCGGAGAAGCGTTCGAGCCGGGGTCCATCGCCAAGGTCATGACGGCGGCGGCGGCTCTCCAGGAGGGCGTGGCGACGCCGGCGACTCCAGTGACGGTTCCCAACCGGCTCTCCCGGGCGGGCACGTCCTTCAAGGACGCTGAGAACCACGCCGTGGAGAAGCTGACGTTCGCTGGCGTCATCGCCCAGTCGAGCAACATCGGCACCATGATGGTCGGTGAGAAGGTTCCACCGGCCACCTTGGAGAAGTACTTCCGCAGCTTCGGCGTCGGTCAGATGTCCGGCGTCGGTTTCCCGGGCGAGACCGCCGGCATCTTCGCCAAGTCCAAGGACTGGAGCGGCTCCCAGCGCTACACGGTGATGTTCGGCCAGGGCCTGGCGGTCAACGCCATCCAGGCGGCCGGCGTCTTCCAGACCATTGCCAACGGGGGGCTTCGGGTGCCGCCCACCCTCGTGGCGAGCACGGAGCAGGCCGATGGCACGTACGCCGCGGCGCCGCCCACCACGGCGGTGCGGGTCATCACCAAGTCGGTGGCCCAGACGCTGAGCCAGATGCTTGAGTTCGTCGTGGGCGATGGAGGCACCGCCCGGATGGCCGAGATCCCGGGATACCGCGTCGCAGGCAAGACCGGCACGGCCGATCGCGTCGGCGCCAACGGTCGCTACTCGGGCAAGACGGCGTCCTTCATCGGCTTCGCCCCTGCCGACAAGCCGGAGTTTGTCGTCGCCGTGATCCTGCAGAACCCGATCCGGGGCTACTTCGGTGGATCAACGGCTGGCCCGGTGTTCAAGGACGTCATGACCTACGCGTTGCAGGAGTTCAAGATCCCTCCAACGGGTACCCCGCCGCCTGTCATGAAGCTCAAGGTCGACGATGCACCGGCATCCGCAGACAAGGCTGAGGTCGCGCTGAAGGTCGACTNNGGGTGTGCCGGCGACGGCTGGGACCGTCGTCGATCGGCGAATCGTCGTGACCGGCGTGACCCTGGACTCGCGTGCCATCCGCCCCGGAGACCTGTATGCCGCCCTTCCCGGAGCCCACATGCACGGCGCCGACTTCGGTGTGGCAGCCATCAGGCTCGGTGCCGCTGCCATCCTGACCGACCCCAAGGGGGCGGTACTTCTCGCGCTGAACGAGATCCCGGTTCCCGTGCTGGTCGTTCCGGATCCCCGGGCTTCCCTCGGAGGCGTGGCGGCGATGATCTACGGCCGGGCCAGCGAGAAGCTGACCATGCTGGGGATCACCGGAACCAACGGCAAGACGACGACCGCCTACGTGCTCGACTCGGCACTTCGGGCGCTCGGGCGAGTGACCGGCCTGATCGGAACGGTCGAGACGCGCATCGGCGAGGACCGGGTCAAGAGCGTCCGGACCACTCCCGAGTCGACGGACCTGCACGCCTTGTTCGCCGTGATGCGTGAGCGGGGTGTGGACACGTGCACCATGGAGGTGAGCAGCCACGCCTTGAGCCTGCACCGGGTCGATGGCGTGCGTTTTGACGTCGTTGCCTTCACCAACCTGTCCCAGGACCACCTCGACTTCCACGGGTCGATGGAGAGCTACTACCTCTCCAAGGCGTCGTTGTTCACTCCCGACCGGGCTGTTCGCGGTGTGGTGTGCGTGGATGACGAATGGGGCCAGCGCCTCGTCCGGGAGTCCCGCGTACCTGTCGTGTCCGTCTCGTCGCGTCACGACGTCGCGGCCGACTGGCAGGTCCAGCCCTCTGGAGTGGACGGTTCCGCCTTCGAGCTGATCGGGCAGGAACAGCGGCTGTCGTTGCGGTCAGCCCTGCCGGGGGACTTCAACCAGCTGAACACCGCGGTGGCTGCGTTGGTGTTGTTGGCCGCTGGTTACGCCGGCGACGAGATAGTGCATGCTCTGGCCGCAGATCCGCACGTCCCCGGCCGGATGGAGCGGGTGCTCGTGGACGACAACCAGCGTGTCGAATCCGCCGAGCCCCTGGTCCAGGGCCGGCTGCCGCTGGCTGTCGTCGACTTCGCACACACCCCTGACGCGGTGGCAGCAGCACTGAAAGCTTTGCGACACAACACTTCTGGGTCGCTGATCGCAGTTCTTGGCGCCGGGGGAGACAGAGACGCCGGAAAGCGGGAGGCCATGGGCGCTGCAGCAGCGGCCTATGCGGACCGCGTCGTCGTGACCGATGACAACCCTCGTTCGGAGGCACCGGCCGACATTCGCGCCGCAGTGCTGCGCGGAGCCGTCGCGCAGGATCGGGCTGCCGGCCGCTCGCCTGGGCGGATCATCGAGATCGGCGACCGTGGCGCAGCGATCCGGGCCGCCGTGGCCGGGTCCGGCCCCGAGGACACCGTTGTCGTTCTGGGCAAGGGGCATGAGAGTGGTCAGGAAATCGCCGGCGTGGTTCACCCGTTCGACGACAGAGCCGAGTTGAGAGCAGCACTGATCGAGCGTGCTGCCGCTGACGCCAACCGTGGTGACGCCTCGTGATTCCACTCCGGCTCAGTGAGATCGCCCGGATCACCGGCGGCGAGATCCATGACGTCGTCGGCGGTTCAGGTGCGGATCCACTGGTGGATGGACCGGTGGTCACCGACTCTCGGGAGGCCTCTGCGGGCAGCCTCTATGTCGCACGCGTCGGAGAGGCCATGGACGGCCATCAGTTCGTCGCAGGGGCCCGCGACCTGGGCGCCGTCGCCGCCCTCACCTCGCGGCCGGTCGTTGACCTGCCGTGCGTGGTGGTCGCGGACGTCCAGACGGCCTTCGTCTCGCTGGCCAGTGCCTTGATCGAGCGCAATGCCCGCCTTGTCGTCATCGCCATCACAGGCTCGTCGGGCAAGACCAGCACCAAGGACCTGCTGTTGTCCGTTCTGCAACGGCACGGCGAGACGGTCGCCAACGTCGGTTCCTTGAACTCCGAGGTGGGCGTGCCACTCACCGTCTGCCGGATTACTGCGACCACGGCCTTCCTCGTGCTCGAGATGGGTGCCAGGGCGATCGGCCACCTCGACTACCTCACCCGTATGGCGCCGCCCCAGATCGGTGTCGTCCTCAACGTCGGCACCGCGCACGTGGGTGAGTTCGGTTCACAGGAGGCCATCGGCATGGCCAAGGCAGAGCTCGTGCAGGCTTTGCCCGCAACAGGATTCGCCGTCCTCAACGCGGACGACCCGATCGTCTCGGCGATGGCAAGCCAGACCCGTGCACACGTCATAGCCGTGGGCGAGTCGCCGCTTGCAGCGGTTCGTGCCGTCGACATCTCGCTCGACGCAAAGGGCCGGGCGTCTTTCACTCTCGTCACGGATCAGGGGTCGGCTCCCGTTGCCCTCGGGCTCTACGGAGAGCACCACGTCGGTAACGCCTTGGCGGTCGCGGCAGTTGCGCTTGTCATCGGTATGGCGCTCCAAGACGTCGCCACGGCGCTGGGCGATGCGCGCCCGCTGAGCCGGTGGCGGATGGAGGTCCACGAGAGGGCCGACGGCGTCACGATCATCAACGACGCCTACAACGCGAACCCTGACTCGATGCGCGCCGCGCTCAAGACCTTGGCGATCATGGGAAAGGGCCGTCGGACCTGGGCAGTTCTGGGCGAGATGCGCGAGCTGGGGTCCGGATCCACTGCCGAACACGAGGACCTCGGCCGACTCGCCGTGCGCCTGAACGTGTCGCGAGTTGTTGCCGTCGGCGAGAGGACCCGGCCGATCCACGATGCGGCCCAGCAGAAGGGGCCCGGGGATGAGGGATCAACCTGGGTCCGCGACGTCGACGATGCCTTTGAGCTGCTGCGACAAGAACTGAGGCCCGGTGACGTCGTGTTGGTCAAGTCCAGCCATGACGCGGGGCTACGGTTGCTCGGAGACCGTCTTGTCGCCGACGGACTCATGGACAGCAGCGAGTCGGAGGTCCCCTCGTGAAGGCAGTGCTGCTGGCCGCAGCCATCTCGCTCGCAGTGTCCCTTCTCGGCACCCCGCTGTTCATGAAGTTCCTGGTCCGCCGACGTTATGGCCAGTTCATCCGTGACGACGGACCGACCTCGCACCACACCAAGCGTGGCACCCCCACGATGGGTGGCGCAGTCATCATGGGGGCCGCGCTCCTGGCCTACGGGGCAGCCCACCTGTTCACGCTGACACCCCTGACTGTCAGCGGGATGCTGGTGCTCTTCCTGATGGCCGGGCTGGGGGTCGTGGGCTTCCTGGACGACTATCTCAAGATCTCCAGACAACGAAGCCTTGGGCTGCGCAGCAGGGAGAAGCTGGCCGGGCAGACGCTGGTGGCGGTGATNNGCCGGGACATTGCTCGGCCTGATCCTCTTCGTGCTGTGGGCCAACCTGATCGTTGCCGGCACCAGCAACGGCGTGAACCTCACCGACGGCCTGGACGGCCTGGCAACGGGCGCAAGCGTGATGGTTTTCGGGGCCTACGTCCTGATCGCCATCTGGCAGTCCAACCAGAGCTGCCAGTTCAACCCGGGCCTCAAGTGCTACGAGGTCCGGGATCCCCGAGACCTGGCCGTGGTGGCTGCGGCTCTCATGGGCGCCTGCTTCGGATTCTTGTGGTGGAACGCATCTCCGGCCCAGATCTTCATGGGTGACACGGGGTCGTTGGCCCTGGGCGGTGCCATGGCGGGTCTGGCGATCACCACCCGCACCGAGCTCCTGGTGGTGATCCTCGGTGGGCTCTTCGTCATCATCACGCTCTCGGTGATCATCCAGGTCGGCTTCTTCAAGATGACTGGCAGACGCGTATTCCGGATGGCCCCGCTCCAGCACCACTTCGAGCTTGCGGGTTGGAACGAGGTCACCATTGTCATTCGGTTCTGGATCGTCGCTGGTCTTTTTGCCGCCCTCGGGATCGGCATCTTCTACGCAGAGTGGGTTGTCGGGGCAGCGTGAGTGACGAGGACCCGAGCTACGAGCCCCGCCAGGGGCTTCGAGACCTGACCCATCGTGATGCCGACTGGTCAGGGCTGCGCATTCTGGTCGCCGGCCTTGGTATCAGCGGGTTCGCAGCGGCCGACGCGCTCTCCGAACGCGGTGCCATCGTCACCGCCGTCAGCGCCGACGCCACTCCGCTCATCAGTGAACGCGCCCGGATCCTCGAGATCCTGGACGTCGACGTCCGGATTGGCCCCGAACACCTGCTCGAGCCACCCCAGGACACCGAGCTCGTCGTCACCTCACCAGGCTTCCACCCCGACCACCCCATGCTGCTCGCGGCAGCGTCGCGCGGCATACCGGTCTGGGGCGAGGTCGAGCTCGCGTGGCGCATGCGCGCGCAGTCCGGAGCGGCGCCCTGGATCACGATCACCGGCACCAACGGCAAGACGACGACCGTCAACATGCTCGCGTCCATCCTGCGGGCCTCAGGGCTGCGCGCCACGAGCGCCGGGAACGTGGGCACACCTCTGCTCGAGGCGGTCCTGCATCCTGAGCCCTATGACGTCCTGGCCGTCGAGCTGTCCAGCTTCCAGCTCCACTGGCAGAGGTCGGTGACGCCGTTGGCCTCCGTGTGTCTGAACCTCGCGCCCGACCATATCGACTGGCATGGGTCCTTCGAGCAATACCGCCTGGCCAAGGCCAAGGTCTACCAAGGCACCCAGATCGCCTGCGTGTACAACGTCGAGGACCCGGCAACTGAAGAGATGGTCAGGGAGGCCGAGGTCGTCGATGGCTGTCGCGCCATTGGATTCACTCTGGGCATCCCTGCTCTGTCCATGGTCGGGCTGGTCGACGGCGTGTTGGCCGACCGTGCGTTCGTGGAGCAACGCAGGACCTCGGCGGTGGAGCTGGCGACAGTTGCAGACCTGCAGGGAGACGCCCCGTCCGTGGCGCCCCACTACGTGGCCAACGCGCTGGCTGCCGCGGCGCTGGCCCGGGCATATGGCGTCGGTCCGCTGGCGGTGCGTGACGGCCTGCGGGCGTTCGTTCCGGACCCGCACCGGATCGCCGACGTCGCAACGGTCGACGGCGTGCGCTTCATCGACGACTCCAAAGCCACCAACCCTCATGCTGCAGGCGCCTCGCTGGCGGCGTTCGACCACGTGGTCTGGATCGCGGGCGGCCTGCTCAAGGGCGCGGATGTCGCCTCGCTGGTCCAGTCGGTTGCCGGTCGCTTGCGTGGCGTCGTCCTGATCGGCGCCGAACGTGCCCGGATCGCCGAGGCGCTCGCACGACACGCACCAGATGTCCCCGTCGTCGACGTGCCCACCACGGACACTGGAGTCATGGATCTCGTGGTGGCTCGTGCCGTCGAGCTGGCTCAGCCCGGCGACGTGGTCCTGCTGGCGCCTGCCGCTGCATCCTTCGACATGTTCGCCAGCTATGGCGCCCGTGGCGATGCCTTCGCCCAGGCGGTGCACCGCTACGCGAGCCGGCCTGACGGGCCTTCGGCATCGTGAGCACGACGCATCGGGCCGCCTCACCAGGTCGGCCTCCGGGGTCGAAGGCTGCGCCGGCCGGCTCGTCAGGATGGCATCGGCCAATGCCTTGGTCGGAGCGGTTCGAGTCCCCTGTGACGACCTACTTCCTGTTGCTGAGCGCCACCGCGATGCTGGTTGTCATCGGTCTGGTGATGGTGTTGTCCGCTTCCAGCGTGACGTCCTACCAGGACACGAACTCCTCCTACACCGTGTTCTTCACCCAGCTGCAGTCCGCCGTCATCGGAGTCGTCCTGGCTTTCGTGGCCACCCGTGTCCGGTTGATCACCTGGAAGCGGATCTCGGTGCCAATGATGGCCTTGGCCATCTTCCTGCAGGCGTTGGTCTTCGTGCCCGGGCTTGGCGTCTCGATCAATGGCAACCGCAACTGGATCCAGATCGCGGGTCAGCAGGTGCAGCCTTCCGAGTTCGCCAAGGTCGCGCTGGTCCTGTTCGGTGCCACGGTCCTGACCAAGAAGCGTCGCAAGCTCGGCGAGTTCATGCATGCGGCGGTTCCGCTCGTGTTTCCGGCCGGCGCACTCCTGCTGCTTCTCGTCCTCGGCGGCAAGGACCTCGGCACCAGTCTGGTGCTCCTGGCGATCCTGGGCGGGCTGCTCTTTGCCGCCGGGGTCCCGGCCCGGATGTTCCTTGTCGCCGGCGCCTCCTTCGCAGCGTTGGCCGCAGTCATGGTCGTCACGAGCGCCAACCGCATGGGCCGGATCAATGACTGGCTTGGTGGCGGCTGCGCCGACCCGAACGGCTCGTGCTGGCAGACGATTCACGGCCAGTACGCCCTTGCTGATGGAGGCTGGTGGGGCGTCGGGCTGGGGGCCAGCCGTGAGAAGTGGCAGTGGCTCCCAGCAGCACACAACGACTTCATCTTCGCCATCATCGGCGAGGAGCTGGGCCTTCCGGGCACCTTGGTGATCGTCGGGCTCTTCGGGCTGCTGGCCTTTGCGTGCTACCGACTTGTCCTGCGCAGCGGCGACTTCTTCGTCCGTGTCGCCACGGCGGGGATCATGGTCTGGATCTTGGCGCAGGCGATGATCAACATCGGCGCGGTGATCGGTCTTCTGCCCGTGATCGGTGTTCCGCTGCCGCTGGTCTCCAGTGGTGGATCCGCGTTGGTGACAACACTCTTCGGCTTGGGGATATTACTGTCCTTCGCCCGCAATGAACCAGGGTGTCGCGAGGCGCTTGCTGCCCGCCCAGGCGTGGTGCGCCGCTCGCTCGCGGTCATTCCGATGCGCCGCGGCGGCAAGTCGTGACCACCCTGTCAGGGCCGAGCTCAGTGCTCCTGGCGGGTGGTGGTTCAGCCGGGCACGTGTCGCCCCTGTTGGCGCTCGCTGACTGCCTGCGGCGTCGTGACCCGGACCTGCGCATCACGGCCCTGGGCACCCAGAAGGGCCTTGAACAACGCCTGGTGCCGGCCCGCGGATACGACCTCCGGATCATTCCCAAGGTGGCTTTCCCGCGTCGGCCCGGGGTCGCACTTGTCCGCCTGCCCGGTGCTCTGAAGGCTGCCGTCGACGCCGCCGGTGCGGCTATTGACGAAACCAGACCTGATGTCGTTGTCGGCTTCGGCGGATATGTCTCGACACCGGCCTATCTGGCCGCGCGCAGACGCAAGATCCCCATCGTGGTTCACGAGCAGAACGCCAGGCCCGGTCTGGCCAACCGTCTGGGTGCCCGAATGACTCCTTACGTGGCAACGACATTCGCCTCCACGTCCCTCCCGCACGCCACTGTGATCGGCATGCCGTTGCGTCGCGAGATCGCGCTTCTGGACAGGGCCTCGCACCGTGCAGAGGCGTTGGCCCACTTCGGGCTCAGCGACCACAGGCCGACGCTGCTGGTCACCGGGGGTTCTCTTGGCGCGCAGCGACTGAACTCCGCATTCGCGTCCCGCGTCGACGAGCTGCGCTCACACGGCATACAGGTGTTGCACATCAGCGGACTGGGCAAGGAGTTCCTCACGGGCCCGACGACGACGGGGATGTCCGGTCTGCCGTATGTCGTTGTCGCCTATGTCGATCGGATGGACCTGGCTTACGCCGCGGCCGATCTGGTTGTTGCCAGAGCTGGTGCCAACACGGTCTGCGAGCTGACGGCGGTGGGACTGCCGGCGGTCTATGTGCCGTTGCCGATCGGCAACGGCGAACAGAGACTGAATGCCGCGGACGTTGTCGCGGCCGGCGGCGGCGTCCTGGTCGACGACTCATCCCTGACCCCCGAGTGGATCGACGAGACGCTGGTGCGATTGATCACCGATGAGTCGCGGATGCAGACGATGGCAGCCGCTGCATCCAGCATCGGAGAGCGTGAGTCCGACGAGCGACTGGCCGATCTGGTTGCCGTTGCTGCGAGTTCGCGCGGTGCCCGATGACCTGGGCCAATGGCTCCAACGGGCGGTTCGACTTCACCACCGAGGTCCCGTCGGCCAGCAGTCTGGGCTCTGTCCACTTCATCGCCATCGGTGGCGCGGGGATGTCCGGCGTGGCTCGCGTGATGTTGGCCCAGGGAATAGCGGTCAGCGGGTCCGATGCCAAGGAGTCGCTCGTTCTCAGGGCGCTGGCAGCGGAGGGGGCTGTGGTCCATGTCGGTCACGACGCCAGCCACGTCGCGGGCGCAGATACCGTTGTCATCTCCTCCGCCATCCGCGAGGGCAACGTGGAGCTGCGAGAGGCTCGATCGCGAGGGCTCAGGGTGATGCATCGATCACAGGCCCTGGCATCGGTGATGCGGGGGAGTCGCAAGGTCGCCGTGGCCGGTGCCAACGGCAAGACCACCACGACGTCGATGCTGACGGTTGCCTTGCAGTACTGCGGACTCGATCCGTCGTTCGCGATCGGTGGCGAGCTGGCCAAACACGGCACCAACGCTCATCACGGCACGGGTGACATCTTTGTGGCCGAAGCCGACGAGAGCGACGGATCGTTCCTGGTCTATCGACCCGAGGTGGCGATCGTGACCAACGTGCAGCCTGACCACCTCGATTTCTATGGAACCTTCGAGGCCGTCCAGGCCGCCTATGCCAGCTTCGCCGCGACGGTGCAGCCGCAGGGTTTGCTGGTGACCTGTGCTGATGACCAAGGTTCACGGACGCTGGCCGAGGTGGCCAGGGCGGCCGGCACACGGGTGATCACCTATGGCGTGGCCTCGGATGCTGATGTGCGGCTTACCGAGCTGGGTGGCGTCGGCCTGCGCGCGCACGCGGTTCTTGTGGGCGCCGGACTCGACGGCGCCGCACTCGGCGATGTGATTCTTGGCCGCCTTGAGATCGGTATCCCGGGTCGACACAACCTGCTCAACGCGACTGCCGCGTTCGTGGCCGCCACCGAGGGACTGGGCCAAGAGCCAGCCCAAGTTCTGGAGGGACTGGCCGGTTTCACCGGAACCAGGCGCCGGTTCGAGCCCAAGGGCGAGGTTGCCGGCGTGCGAGTGGTTGATGACTACGCCCACAACCCGGGCAAGGTGACAGCTCTGGTCGAGACGGCCTCGAGCATCGCCGCGCCCGGGCGACTGGTCGTGGTGTTCCAGCCGCACTTGTATTCGCGGACCCGTGACTTCGCAGCAGAGCTCGCCACGGCACTGTCGCCGGCTGACGTGATCATCGTGATGGATGTCTATGCCGCCCGGGAGGACCCCCTGCCGGGGGTCACGGGCGCCCTGATCGCTGACCGACTCCTTGAAGCGGTTCAGCGTCACCCCGATGAAGGCGTGCGCTTCGTGCGCTTCGTGCCCTCCTGGTCGGATGTGGCCCCTCTGGTCGCGCAGCTCGCGGAGCCCGGAGACCTCGTCGTTACCGTCGGCGCAGGGGACGTCACCATGATGGGCCCCGAGATCTTGCGTCTGCTGACCCAGCGACTGGACCCGACGGCAGTTACCGCGGGAACGGAATGAGCGGCTTGAGCTCCCGCGCCGGCCGGGTCCTGCGGGGCCGGCGAACCACGGCGCGGCGTCCGTTGGGGCTGTCGTCATCGCGAACCAGATTTGCGGCACGCGCCGCGCATGTTCGCCGTCGGCCCTGGTTGGTGACTGCATGGTTGGCCGGCGGGCTTGCACTGCTCGCGGGGGGGATATGGCTGGTGCAGTTCAGCCCGGTTCTGGTTGCACGATCGGTCAGGGTAGAAGGAGTGCCACGCGCTGCCGTGGCCGAGATCATGCGCCGGGCCGCCGTCCCCATCGGCACGCCCATGGTTCGGGTCGACACGACGGCGATCGCTGACAGGGTCATCGCGACCGCGACGCTGGCCGAGGTTTCCGTGGGCCTCTCGTGGCCGAGCACGATCGTCATCATGGCGAGTCCGCGAGTGCCCGTTCTTGCCGTGAAAAACCCTCAAGGTCAAGTACAGGTTGTGGATGCCCAGGGCGTCGCCTACGCCACGGTGGGCGCGCCGCCCAAGGGCGTTCCGGTGATCAACACGGTCGAGAATCCGCCGAGCAGGGATGCCTTGCGCGCCGGCATCACGGTTCTGCGGGCCCTGTCTCCCAGCCAGCGCGGACGGGTGACCAATGTGACTGTCTCGGGCGCAAACATGGTCACCCTCAAGCTGGGGACCATCACCGTCGTGTGGGGAGGCGCCTCCGAACCTGAGCTGAAGGTCAGGGTGTTGACGGCGCTGTTGGGGCACAAGGGGTTCAGGACCATCGACGTCAGCGCACCGAGTACCCCTGTCACGAGATGACCCGTCCGACACGCCGCGAACATGTTTGATCGCGGGGGTCTGAGGCCATACCGTCACCCGTGGGAAGAGTAGGAAAAACTCTAACCCTCTAGTCTACATCGAGATATTTTCGGCGAGATATTTGTGCAGGAATACGTCGCGTACGATTCCCGCAACAACCACCAACGACTCGAGCAGAACGTTTCAAGAGAGGCCCACCGACGTGGCAGCACCGCAGAACTACCTGGCCGTTATCAAGGTCGTCGGCATTGGCGGAGGCGGTGTCAACGCAATCAACCGGATGATCGAGGTCGGCCTCAAAGGCGTTGAGTTCATCGCCATCAACACCGATGCCCAAGCGCTTCTGATGAGCGACGCCGACGTCAAGCTCGATGTGGGCCGCGAGCTGACTCGCGGCCTGGGAGCGGGCGCGGATCCCGAGGTCGGCAAGAAGGCCACCGAGGACCATTCCGAGGAGATCGAAGAGGTGCTCAAGGGCGCCGACATGGTCTTCGTGACCGCCGGCGAGGGCGGTGGCACCGGCACCGGTGGCGCACCCGTCGTCGCCAAGATCGCCAAGTCCATCGGCGCCCTGACCATCGGCGTTGTCACCCGTCCCTTCACCTTCGAAGGACGGCGCCGTGCCAACCAGGCCGAGACCGGCATCGCCAGCCTGCGCGAGGAGGTCGACACCCTCATCGTGATCCCCAACGACCGACTGCTCTCGATCAGCGACCGCGCGGTCAGCATGCTCGATGCCTTCCGCAGCGCGGACCAGGTGCTGCTCTCAGGTGTGCAGGGCATCACGGACCTGATCACCACCCCTGGCCTGATCAACCTCGACTTCGCCGACGTCAAGGCCGTGATGCAGGGCGCAGGCTCTGCTCTCATGGGTATCGGCTCCGCTCGTGGTGACGACCGCGCCGTTCAGGCCGCCGAGCTGGCGATCTCCTCGCCTCTGCTCGAGGCCAGCATCGACGGCGCACACGGCGTGCTGCTGTCGATCCAGGGCGGCTCCGACCTCGGGCTCTTCGAGATCAACGAGGCTGCCCGTCTTGTCCAGGAGGCGGCCCACCCCGAGGCCAACATCATCTTCGGCGCCGTCATCGACGATGCCCTTGGTGACGAGGTCCGTGTGACGGTTATCGCTGCAGGCTTCGATGGCGGCGGTCCGGTCCGTCGCCACGACGACCGGGCCCTTGGCCAGATCGCTGGCTCAACGCAGCGGCCAGCCTCGGCGGCGACTCTGCCCCAGCAGCCGCGCGTCGGCCAACTGCCGCATCTGATCGCGCCGCAGATCCACCCGGGCCAGGTGCCCGTTGGCGCTCTCCCGGTCCCTACGGCTGCTGGCAACGGCGCTCTGCTCAACGGCGTTCCACTTCACCCGCAGGAGCCAGTGGTCAAGCCGCCGCGCACGGTCACCTTTGACGACAACGACGACCTTGATGTGCCCGACTTCCTGAAGTAACACCTCGCGCGGGGCGCAGCAACGAGGCAGGGGCGGTTGGCCTTCGGGCCGACCGCCCTGCATCGTTGGATCGCGGCTCCGGGCAACCTCGAGCGTGTCGAATCGCGTCCTTCTCACGCAACCTTTATGTTCGCTTCGGAGGGGACGTCAGATGGATGAGGGGGCGCGAGACTGAGGTGGAGCCCATGACTGATCTCACGTCGAGGCTTCTCCGGAAGGGTCGATCGGCCCGCAACCGTCGGCTGGCCCTCGGGTGGGGGGCCGCTGGTGTCGTTGCCGTGGCCGCAGTGGTCGCCGTTGTCCTTGTGGTTCCTGGTGGCCAGCGACTGCCCGCCCCGGCACCTGCCAACAGCGGTATGCCGTCCTCGCCCGCCACGTCGTCCGCCACGGCGGCGCAGGCCGCAGATGAAGATCCCCTGATGACGTATGCCCTCAATCTCCCCATGGGGCCGCCGATTGCCTTGATCCCGCGCGCTGAAAAGCGTGGAAACGCAGTGGTGGTCGTGACGGCCGATCACGTGGTGACCCT
>PKWT01000018.1 GCA_003132125.1 Micrococcales bacterium
ACTTAGGTAGAAGTGCGGCACGACTCGGGGGTGGGCCCGGTCAAACAGCTCGAACGCCTGCATCACCGGGGCAGCATCTGCGCCCAGCATCTCGACGATGGCGGGCTCCAATGCTGCTTCCTGCTCTTGCGATAGGTCTGTTCCGTTCGGGGGGATCCACACCGAAGTAGCGGTGTTACCTGGGGTCAGCCACACCCACGGATAGCGCATGGCTCCCTCGACGAACAGTCCCCACAACCGTCTGTGCTGCTCAGCCCTCAGGGACGGATCCGGAAACGCCCAGCTCCACGTCGGATCGTCGTGGAACGCGCTGACAAGGATCGCGACAACGTCGTCTCGGTCCTGCGGGGACGCGACACGCGGACTGAGGTCTTCTGCGGCCATGGATTCCACTCCAAGACTGGGGGTCAGTCCAGCAGGACCGACCGGTGCCAACGCAGCCAGCGTAGAACTCCACAGCCCAGCACGGGAGACTCATACGAGGATGTGTTCGCTCAACGAGATCAGCGACAACGTGGTGGGGCACCTCGGAAATCAGCCAAACAAAGCGCCCGCTCATCGAGATCTGGTAACGGCCGGTAGGTTGCCGCCCCATAGCGGCGGAATGACGCATGTCGTCCACCAGCGCGGATCGCGGCATTTGCGGACGTTGCGCAAAGGTGGTCTTGTCCACCGGTTGGCCACTGTCCAAGGCCCTAGGAAAGAAGTTCGGCCTGAGTAGTGCCATCGTGGTGACCCCGCCCCGGAACAGCGACGAGAGCGCGCACATGGTCGTGGCGCGGCTCGCGTCACGTCTGCTCCCGGACCTCATCGCCGAGGATGACATCGTGGGGCTGGGCCCAGGCCGCACCATCGTGCAGACCTGCGAGCTCATCGTCGACGTCCCCACGTGCGACGTGGTCCAACTGACCGGCGTCGCGACCCCGGGACCGGAAACTAACCTAACCGCCATCATGCGACTGAGCCAAGTGGTCAAGGGACGGATGTTCCCGCTCTGCGCACCCTTCCTCGCCACGGACACGGCGTCGGCACGGACAATCGCGGCCCAACCCGCTGTGCGCCAAGCCCTGCAGCGTATGGACCCGCCGGTCGATGATGAGCAGAGGGGTACAGTCGCAGAGACGCCGACCCAGACGCACGAGGGAGCGCGCAATGCCCCACCACGACCCTGACGACTCACCCGCGATAATCAGTGCGGGTCGTGCCGTCCTCGGCATCGAACTGGGCTCCACCCGTATCAAGGCCGTCTTGATCGGTCCACACGGCACCCAACTCGCAAGCGGTAGCCACGCCTGGGAAAACCAGTTCGTCGACCGGATGTGGACCTACTCGTTGGACGCGATCTGGTCTGGGTTGCAGGCCTGTTTCTCGGCGTTGACGCACGACACCGAGCAGCGCTACGGCGTCCGTCCCACCACGTTCCGGGCTATCGGTGTCTCCGCGATGATGCACGGGTACTTGGCGTTCGACGGGCATGGGAAGCTCCTGCTTCCGTTCCGGACGTGGCGCAACACGACAACCGGACCGGCGGCTCAGCAGCTTAGCGAGGTATTCGGATACAACATTCCGATGCGCTGGTCGGTCGCGCACCTCTACCAAGCGATCCTGAACAACGAGCCCCACGTACCTCGCATCGATTTGATCACCACACTCGCCGGATACGTCCACTGGCGCCTGACCGGGCGAAAGGTGCTTGGTGTCGGCGACGCCTCAGGAATGTTTCCCATCGACTGTGGGACTCAGGACTTCAACGCGACGATGCTCGCCCAGTTCGACGCTCTGCTGGCTGAGCAGCAACCGGGCCTTTTAGTGACGGAGATCCTCCCACGTGTGCTCCGCGCTGGTCAGGACGCGGGGAAGCTCACCGCGGAGGGCGCCCGACTCTTAGACCCCACGGGGACGCTCCAGCCAGGTGCGCCCTTGTGTCCTCCGGAAGGAGACGCCGGCACGGGGATGGTGGCCACCAACGCGGTGGCGCCGCGAACCGGGAACGTCAGCGTTGGGACAAGTATCTTCGCGATGGCCGTGCTCGAGAAGCCGCTGGGGCGCGTCCACCCAGAGGTTGACATGGTGACCACTCCGGCGGGTGACCTCGTGGCCATGGTCCATTGCAACAACGGTGCCAGCGAACTGGCAGCCTGGGCCGAGGTGTTCACCCAGTTCGCCGCAGCCCTGGGGCACGACACCGCGCCTGACGAGGTCTTCGGTGTGCTGCTGCGCGAGGGCCTCGGGGGCGAAGCGGACGGCGGAGGGCTCCTGGCGTACAACTACCTCTCCGGCGAGCCCATCACCGGCCTTGCAGAGGGACGGCCATTATTCGTCCGGACTCCGGACAGTCGGCTTACCCTCGCCAACTTCATCCGGGCCCAGTTGTACGGGGCCTTCGGTACCCTGAGCCTCGGTATGGAGGTCTTGGCCGCAGAGGGTGTCGAGCTGGACGTCATGGTCGCCCACGGTGGGCTATTCCGCACCCAAGGGGTCGCGCAGCGCCTCTTGGCTGGGGCGCTGGGGACTCCGGTGGCCGTCGGCCAGAGCGCGAGCGAGGGCGGCGCGTGGGGAATCGCCGTCTTGGCTTCCTACCTGGCCGCAGCCAGTGACATGGACTTGGCCACCTACCTTGATACGCAGATATTCGACGGCGCTCACCCCGTCGTCCAGGAGCCAATCGCGGAGGACGTACGCGGTTTCCAAGTCTTCCTGGAGCGCTACCGTGCAGGCCTGACAGTCGAGCAGGCGGCCTCAACCGCCCTCTAGCGGGTGAGCATGAGCACGCTCGGTCGGTCCGCAGGGCTACGACATGAATCAGGAGATGCGATGACGGCGCATAAGGGCCTAGATGCCTACCCCGAGAGCGTTCGCGATGAGGTAGCGAAGGTCCGGCGGGTGGTCAGCGACTTGCACGCGGAACTGCCCCGCTGGGAGTTGGTGGTTTGGACCGCCGGAAATGTCTCACAGCGAATCCGCCAGCCCGAGGGCGACCTCTTCGTGATCAAGCCATCCGGAGTCACCTATGACGAACTGAGCCCAGAGGCCATGGTCGTGTGCGACTTGGAGGGCAACCTTGTGGACGGTGATCGCGCACCCTCGTCCGACACGGCGGCTCACGCCTATACGTATAAGCACATGCCCGAGGTGGGAGGCGTCGTGCACACACACT
>PKWT01000223.1 GCA_003132125.1 Micrococcales bacterium
TCGCATCAGAGGCCCTTTCCCATTGGGAGAGGGCCTCTTGCATGTGTGGCCCGTGACCAGATCCGTGACCAGATTGCTGACCAGCGACGTCTCAGTCGTCCCACTCCGTCTCAGGCGGAACGCCGAATTGAGATTCGTGGGACATGTTGCAACGGGTCGGGACACCTGGGACGCGGTCGCCGGGTCGGAACCCAGCGGTCGCACCTGGGACCTGGCAGTCGGGTCTCTGAGTGCCACCCTCAAGTTGTAGACAAGATAGGCGCGGACGGCGTCATCGTCTTGTCTTCGTAGTCTCAGGTCAGGGACGGTGGCCGTAAGCCGATCCTGTTATGCGACGGAGATCAGCCCGTGGCCGCCGACTGGAACGTCAGCGAAAGCGTCCGTAGCCGGTTCCGCAATCGGGACTCACTCTCTTGATATGAGGTTGCGTCTCCTTCCGCATTGGTGTGAGGTCGGACTGGGGCACCATTCAACTCGGGGTAGACGCACGGCTTGCTGGCGAACACACAAGCGACTAGCCTCACTGTCCTCATCCACCAACCAGTTGGTGGATGAGGACAGACCATGGCGAAAGATTCGCGGCGGGTTGGAGGCGACGGCCTCAAGGATCGCCGTCAAGGACTAGTTGAGGCGGCGGTCCGCAGCATCGCCGAATGTGGGTTCGAAGGCCTTCGTCTTCGAATCGTGGCGGCGGACGTCGGCATCGACCACTCCACGGTGCACCACTACTTCGCGACCAAGGAAGACCTTGTTGCCGCTGTCCTCGTGTACGTCACAGACCAGCTGACGACCACAATTCCATCTGAAAACAGCCCGGAGCGTCGCCTTCGCCGGCATCTTGATGCACTCGCTGCACTAATGAGTGAGCGGCCCCAACTCTTCACGGTCACTGCGGAACTGGACCTCCGTTCACGTCGAGACGACAGACTCCGCGCGAAGATCGAGCTCGATGAGGCGGGGTGGCGCTCGGCGCTCGGGGCGTTGCTTCGCAGTGGCCATGAATCCGGGGCTTGGGCACCTGGTCTCGACCCTATCGCGGGAGTCGAACTCATCATCGCCGTAGTCAAAGGTGCCCGACTGAGCCCAAGTCGCGCCGGCGTGTCGCTGACGCAGCTATCTCGGTTGATGATCGCAGCTGACCGCTTTCCAGCCACAAATCCAACAGCCAAGAGGGGTGACTGACATGGCATCATCATCCGACTTCGGCGTGATGATCGTCGACGGGGGAATTGGCAGGCGGTGCCCTGTGCAAATCCTGCTGAAACCCGGAGTGAACGTTTTGTGTTCGAACGCGATAGCTCAAGAACAGACCGTTTGGGCAGATACGGCCCAGCCATAGATTCGACTGGTATCGACGAGACCACCCGATCAAGAGACCACCCGACCTAGAGACCACCCGACCAAGAGAGTAGAGGCCACCATGACGTCACCTATCGACGCGGTGAACAGCCCGGCCGCGTCCGAGCCAGCCGACCTCGACCAGAAGAAGGTCGAGAAGGGGGCAGGTGCGGCCAACGCGGTCGGCCCGGTCGACCTGGTGGTGGAGACTCGAGGGTTGACCAAGCGGTACGGCTCTCGCACGGTCGTCGATGCCTTGGACATGCAGATACCGGCCGGTGTGGTGGCGGGCTTCATCGGCCCGAACGGGGCCGGCAAGACGACCACGTTGCGGATGCTGCTTGGCCTGGTACGGCCAAGTGGCGGTAGCGGACAGGTCTTCGGCCAGCCGCTCCACGCGCCGGCCGGCTACCTGCCGCGCGTCGGTGCGCTGATCGAGAGCCCGGCGTTCTTCCCCGAACTGTCCGGCGAACGTAATCTCGCGGTGCAGGTCGCTCTCGGCGGACACGCCATGGCCCGAGTCCCGGTGGTGCTGGAACGGGTCGGGCTCGCCGATCGGAGCGGTGATCGGTACCGGACCTACTCGCTGGGCATGAAGCAGCGCCTCGGTATCGCCGGCGCGTTGCTCGGCGAACCGACGCTGCTCATCCTCGACGAGCCGACCAATGGCCTGGACCCGGCCGGGATCCGGGACATGCGCAGTCTGGTGCGCTCTCTTGCCGAGGACGGCCCGACCGTGCTGGTCTCCTCACACCTGCTCGTCGAAGTTCAGCAGGTGTGCGACTGGCTGGTCGTGATCGAGCATGGACGCCGGGTGTTTCAGGGATCCACAGCACGGCTGCTTGCGGGGCATGACGAGCTGACCCTGGCCTGCGAAGACCCCGCCGACCTGCCCCGGCTGCAGGCGTTGGTCGCCCGCTTCGGCCTAGTGGCCACCGTCGGCGCTGGCCGTCTGCATGTGGCTTTGGCCGATGTGCCCGCCCTCGATACCCCGGGTGGGCTCACCCGTCTGCTTGGCGAGGTCAACCGAGCCGCGATGGCCGAGCAAGTCACTCTCGTCGAGCTCTCCGTTGCCCGTGCCAGCCTCGAGAACCGCTACCTCGCCCTGATCGCAGAACCGACCACAGAAGGTGCCCGATGATCCGATCGATGCACGCCGAGCTGCTCAAGCTGCGCCGACCGGCGATCATCTACGGCGCTGGCGGGGCGATGCTCGGATTCGCCCTGCTCGCCACCGTCTTGACCTACGCCACCGCTACCACTGCGGCCGCGGCGTCCTTCGTCGGTGGCGACAGCCTCACCAGTACCGTCGGCCAGCTCGGGCAGTCCGGCGGCCTGACCCGAGGCTTCACGATCGCTGCCGGCTTCATCGGCCTGCTCGTCTTCGTACTGTTCACCACCAGCATGACAAGCGAGTACGGCCTGGGCACGATCCGGGTGCTGCTACTCAAGCAACCCCGCCGTGCCCGGCTATTGGCCGGCAAACTGCTGGCCCTGCTGGCCTGCGTCGCAGTGGTGCTTTTCGCCGCCGAGCTGCTCTCGGGCGCTGCGGCAATCGTCCTCGCCCACACCCGCGGGATCCCGACCGCCAGCTGGTTCACCGCCGCAGGCCAGCGCCACGTCGCCGGCGACTACATCAACGCGTTGCTCGTCGCTGGTCTCTTCGGCACCGTCGGAATGACCGTAGGTGTTCTCACGCGTTCCACGCCGCTCGCGCTGGGGATCGGACTGGCCTGGCTGGCCCCGCTCGAACACCTCATCCAGCTCAGCTGGAGCGGAGCCGGCAACTGGTTGCCGGGCCTGGTCTTCGACGCCGTTGCCGCCGGCGGCACCACCACCACGACCTACCCGCGCGCCCTGATCACCGCGCTCGCCTACGCCGCGCTCGCGTTGGCCGTCGGCGCTGTCAGTTTCCTCCGCCGCGACGTCAGCATCTGACGCCGTCACCTCGACCGTGATCACTCAACTACTCCGTTCGGCTCAGGGCCTGTCTCCGGTTGCCGGTGGGCTCGTCCATGCTGTGGTCCAATTCCAAAACCCCTCTACCACGCAGTCGTCCACGACCTTCTTGGGAGACTCGTAGAGCCGATCGCTGACCGGTCACCGATCGACGACCGATTGAACTCGCCATCCCCATGTGACGATCGTCCGCGCGAGAACCGACGGCCTCAGCGGCGTCCGCTTGCCGTTCGCTTTACGGAACTGTTGCGCGAGGTTTCTCGGACGCATTCAGGTCATCCGCAGTCACGCGGGCGGTCCCTTGCAGGACGTGGGCTGAGCTGGCGCCATGGTGACCCAGCGACTCACTGATGCTGGCGCTGGGGCTGGCCGTGGC